>DAOUBO010000550.1:0-3991 GCA_034432695.1 Anaerolineae bacterium
CCCCCCGTGGAGTGCGGGGCCCCCCCCCACCGCGGCCGCGTCGGCCCCGGCCAGGGGCATGCCGCTACGGGCCACCTCGCCCACCACCCCCTCGCCCGGCGCGAACGAACGTTCCTGGAGACGGGCGAGGTCGTGCCCGTACGCCGCGCGGGCCTCGTACCGGCCCGACTCGCCTTTCAGAAAGACCACACTGCCCTGGGCATGGAGCAGGTGTGCGGCGGCCTCCACCACGGCCCGAAGGGTGCTTTCCAGGTCCGGGTGTGCGGTCACCGCCCGGTTCAGGTCGTTGAAAGTGGAGAGGATGTCCAGGCGGTGTCGGAGGTCTTCCAGAAGCCGGGCATTCTCTACGGCAACCGCCGCCTGGGAGGCGAAAATCTCCAGCGCCTCTATGGTCGGATAATCGGGGGCTTTCCCGTCCCGCGGCTCATCCACCGAGAGGATCCCCTGGACCTGTCCGCTGGGGCCGATGAGAGGGACGATCAGGAGGTCCTGAGGGTGCCAGCGGCCCGGCTGGCGGGGGGGTGTTTCCAGATGCTCCTCATAGACGTCCAGCCGCCCGCGCCAGTGGGCCTGCTCCTCAGCCGGGATGTAATAACTCCGGCCGATGCGAAAACGGCCGTTCAGGACGGCCTCCACCGTCTTCCAGGACTGCCGGACCTGCTTCAGTTGTTCCCAGGCGGATAAGGGGATGCCCGCGGCCGCGATCCGACGGAGGTGGGGCGGATCGCCTTCCAGGAGACTGATGAGCACCTTCTCAAACCCGACGCTTTCCTGAACGGCGTAGGCGATCTCCTCCAGAATTTCCTCCAGCGGGCGGTCGGAGTGGAAGGCCCGGCTGACCTCCAGGACGCGGCTTAACTGGTCGGTGCGGCGGTGGAGGAGGGAGGCGCGCTCCTGCTGCTCCCGGTGCCAGCGGGCGTTGCCGATGGCGATCGCGGCCTGGGAGGCGAGCGTTTCCACGAACTGGCGCGTCTCCGGGCCGAAGGCGTCGGGCTGGGGGCTGAACAGGGCGACGGTGCCGACCAGCGCGTCTCCCAGGCGAATGGGGGCCAGAAAGGCGGAGCGGACATCTCGCTGGCCCAGCACTCCTGCGGCCGTTTCGTCCGCGGATGCGGCGGCGAGGTAGACGGGCAGGGCCGTCCGCTCCAGTTCGGCCAGCACGCTCCCGGCCCTGGGGTTCTGAATCTGCCGACGAAGGGTCGCCTGCTCTTCCTCCAGGTAGCCCACGCAGAAGAGCAGGTGCCAGCCCTCTGTTTCCTCCTCCTCGCGCAGCAGGATGGCGCCGCGCGGGGCGCGGGAGATACGAACGGCTTCCTCCAGGACCAGCCGGAGGATGTAGGTCTGGTCAAAGGTCTGGCTCAGTTCCCGCGCGACCCGCTGGAGGCCGCTCAGCGCTGTCTGCTGCTGGCGGAGGTGGTGCTCGGTCTGGGCGTAAAGGCGGGCGTTCTCTATCGCGATGGCGGCCTGGTCGGCGAACGTTGTGAGGAGTTCTCTCTCCCCTTCGGAGAAGTAGTGGGGCTGGGCGAAGAAGGCCACCAGCATCCCGATGGTTCGCTCCCCAACCCGCATTGGGATGTCTGCGAAGGCGAGGAAGCCCTCCTCCTGGGCCAGGGGGGCGATACGGCGCATCGCTGGGTCGGCGCTCAGGTCCTCCACGATAACGGGATGGCCAATCGCGACGGCGTGGCCCCGGCCGCCGACCTCCACCGGGAGCGTCTGGGAGCGCCGGATGTACTGCTGGCTCATCCCGCGAGTGGCGGCGAGGCGCAGCACGCCGGCTTCCTCATCCAGGACAAAGATAGCGGACGCGTCGCATCCGGTAACTTCCAGCACGGAGGAGGCGATGGTCTCCAGCACCCGGTGCAGGTCCAGGGTGGAGGTCATCACCGTCGCCACGCGCGAGAGCGTGGCCAGCTCCAGCGCCCGGCGGCGGGTCTCTTCGTACAGACGGGCGTGCTCTATCGCGGCGGCCGCGTGCTCCCCGATCCGCTGCAGGAGAATCAGGTCCCGTTGCGAGAAAGCATTCAGGCGGTAACTGATCAGTTCCAGGGTACCGATGAACCCCTCCGGGCCGCTCAGGGGGATCCCCAGATAGGACTGGAAGGGGAAGTCGGGCCGGTCCAGTTTGGGCCGGACGTCGTGGCGGGCGGCGATGTCGGAGATCAGGAGCGGTTGACGGTGACGGGCCAGCCAGCCGGAGTAACCCTCGTTCAGGCGGTAGACGACCCCTGCTTCCGCGTGGTAGGCCTCCGCGTCCAGGGAACCCCGGCTGACCAGACAGCGCCGGGCGGGGTCCCAGAGGGTGATCTCGGCCATGTCAAAATCAATCAGACGGCGGGTGGAGGTGAGAATGGCGCGCAGAGTCTGCTCCAGGGAGAGGCTCGCGCCGATGGTTCGGGCGATCTCTTCCAGAACCTTCAGTTCCTCCACCGTCAGCGCGAGGGGGGAGGCTCCTCTCTGGAGAGAGGAATCGGACGCTCTATGATTTTTGCGAAAACGGTTCCAGAGTTGCCGAACCCAGATCATACCGACGATTTATCCCAGCCGCCGCTCCCGGCGGGCCGCCGCCGCGGCCTCGGTGATCTCCCGGATGTCCGTGAAGGGGCCGTCGTCGCTGGTGATGGCCCCGATGATCAGTTCCATCAGCCCAATCTGCCGCTCGTTCCCTTTCTCGTCCCGCAGGACGATGTAGCCCCGCTGGCGGGACTTAAAGTCGTAGTGGGTGACAATCGCTTCGGAGAACCGACGGACCAGGTCCTGGGCGATGGGCCGGACCAGGTCCTTACGGGTGATGATGAGAAAGTCGTCCCCGCCGACATGGCCGATGAAATCCTCCGGCGTCCCCAGGGCATCCACCGTCTCCCCCAGGATGAGCGCGGTGTGACGGAGGACCTCGTCGGCCGCGATAAAGCCGTAGACTTCCCGGAACTCCTCCAGGTGGTCAATGCCGAGATAGAGGATGCCCCAGTTGTCCCGCTGAAGCAGGCGCCGCAACTGGTCCTCTATCAGCCGGGAACTGGGAAGCCCGGTGGTGGGGTTGGTCAGGCTCTCGTAGGTGGCGCGGTTGATAGCGTTTTTGACCCGCAGGCGCAACTCCTCCACGTCAAAGGGCTTGGTGATGTAGTCGTCGGCCCCCAGTTCCAGCCCCTGAATCTTATCCGACCGCTCGTCCTTCTGGGTCAGAAAGATGATGGGGATGTGGCTGGTCCGGAGGTTGTTGCGCAACTGCCGGCAGACCTCGTAGCCGTCTATATCCGGGAGCATGATGTCCAGGACGACGATGTTGGGTAACTGCTGCCGGCACATCTCCAGCGCGTCGCCGCCTCGCGGGGCTACGGCCACCTCGTACCCCTGGCTCTGGAAATAGATGCGCAGCATGTTGGAGATGTCGTAGTCGTCTTCCACGACCAGGATTCTCGGCTTTCCCATAACGCCTCCCCCTTTTCAGGACAGAACCGCTCCAATCCGTCTTCGTCCCACCGACCGCCGCGGCGGACCCTCTGCGCTCAGGACCGACTGGCGCGAACGGACTGGATGCGCTCTGGAGAGATGGGGCGATCCAGAGTGTGAAGCGGCGCGGGCCGGAAGCCGTGGCGGGCCGCGATGACTTCTATCTCCCGCACCCGCGCCAGATCCAGTTTTTTGCCCACGGTATAGTCCTCAAACCGGCCCTCCAGGGCCAGTGCGATGGTCTCCGCCATACAGCCGAAGGCCAGGCCCGGCGGAAGCCCATAATCAAATCCCAGGCTGGCGCCCCGCGGGAGTTCCACCAGGCCGCCGTCCACGACCAGCACGTCCTCCCGCTCCCGGTGCACCCGCGGAGAGACGTCCCGCGGACGGGCCACGTCGCAGACCACGGCGCCGCGCTTTATGTGCTCCGGGAAAACGATGGGGCGCCCGGCGCTCGTCGCGGTCAGAACCAGGTCGGCGGCCCGGATCTCGGCGATGTCCGTGGCGATCTCCCCCGGCCCGGCGGCGAGGGCAGCCACTT
>DAOUBO010000551.1:0-10605 GCA_034432695.1 Anaerolineae bacterium
GGAGTGGGGGGGGGGAGGAGGTCGGGCGGGCGTCCGCCCGCCCCCCGCCTCTGCCGCCTCCAGGACAGCGCGGGCGGCCTCCGCGCGAGGGCCCGGCACAGGGACAACCTCCGCCCCGTACGCGGCGATCTGCTCCCGTTTCGGCCCCGACGCGTGGGCCGGGACGTAGACCGAGGCATGGATCCCCGCCCGCGCCGCGTAGGCCGCCAGGCTGGCCCCCGCGTTGCCGGAGGAGTCCTCCACCACGTGGTCCACCCCCGCCGCCTTCAGGGCCGTCACCAGAACTGTCGTGCCCCGGTCTTTGAAGGAGCCGGTGGGGTTGAGGAACTCGCACTTCAGCCAGACAGGGCGGTCGCCCCACCGGGCTTCCACCAGCGGAGTCATCCCTTCCCCCAGGGAGACGGGGGGAACGCCAGGCGGCAGCGGGAAGGTGTGACGGTACCGCCACAGGGTGGGCTCCCGCCCGTCTATCTGCGCCGGGTCCAGGGCTGGCGCACCGGCGATCTCCAGCGCGCCCCCACAGTCGCACCGGAGACGCAGGTAGTCCAGGGGGTGGGTTCGCCCGCAGGAGATACAGGCCAGGTACATCGGGCTGTTCCGGGCTACTGGTCCGGAGTTCCGTGGGGCGCGGGTGCAGATGGAGCGATGGTCACTCCCTCCGGCCACCAGACGCCGGGGACGGGTTCGCCGCAGTAGGCGCATGCGCCGTTCCGGAGGTGGTAGGCCCGGACCGCGAATCCCTCCCGCAGGATGATGGCCTTTCCGCAGCGGGGACAGTAGGTGTGGTTCCCCGGATGGCCCCAAACGTTGCCGACATAGACGAAGCGCATCCCCTCTTCCAGCGCGACCTCCCGCGCGCGCTCCAGCGTCTCCACCGGTGTGGGCGGCAGGTTGGTCAGTTTGTAGTTGGGGGAGAAGCGGGTGAAGTGGAGCGGCACGTCGGGGCTCACCTCACGGGCCAGCCAGCGGGAGAGGGCCCGCAGTTGGTCTGGGCGGTCGTTCAGGGTCGGGACCACCAGGTTGACGATCTCCAGATGGATGCCGCTCTCGTAGATGACGCGAATGGCCTCCAGCACGGGCTTCAGTTCCGCCTGGCAGATTCTCCGGTAGAAGCCCTCGTCATATCCTTTCAGGTCAATCTTGATGGCATCCACCGCTTCGCAGAGGGCCCGCAGGGGCTCCGGATTGATAAATCCGGCGGAGATGACGACGTTTTTCAGACCAGCCTCCCGCGCCCGGCGCGCCGTCTCCAGCATATACTCGTAGAAGACGGTGGGCTCTGTGTAGGTGTAGGCGATGACGGGCGCGCCGGTCTCCAGAGCGTATCGGACGACCTGCTCTGGAGGAAGGTCGTAGTTTCTCGTCTCCTCCGGGGGAACCTGGGAGATCTCCCAGTTCTGGCAGTAGAGACAGCGGAGGTTGCACCCGGCGGTCGCCAGGGAGAACGCGGCCGCAGCAGGCAGGAAGTGGTAGAAGGGTTTCTTCTCAATGGGGTCCACGTGGACGGCACAGGGGTTCCCGTAGACCACTGAGAAGAGGTGGCCGCCCCGGTTCTCCCGAACCCGGCATCGCCCCCGCTGGCCCTCGGCGATGAAGCACCGATGGGGGCAGAGGTTGCAGCGGACGTAGATGCCCGTGTGGGGCGTGTGGCAATAGGTCACGGGAAACGGAGGGTCGGCATCCCCGTGGCAGGCGGAGCAATTCAGCGTCCCTTCCTGGGCCACGGAGGTGTAGTACAGCGCCTCTATAGACCAGGGAGTCGGCGGCCGAGGGGGAGAGGGAGGGGGGGCCGAAGGGATTTCCCCTTCCCACCAGCGGTGGTCCAGCAGCCCACCGGCAATGCCCAGACCTGCACCTCCCAGAACGGCCAGTTTGGTCAGAAATTGGCGACGGGTAATTCTTCTCACCTTACCCTCTTCCGATAATACCCTGGCGGTTTATCCCAGGTCCGTCTCCTCAGACTCAGCCAGCATATCCTGCTGGCGGCGGAATTCCAGGGAGCGGCGTGGGCCGCGGCGGCGCTGGAGGGCGTAGAGGCCGCCCAGGATCAGCAGGGGCAGGAAGACCGTTGCCAGAAGGTAGGACATAGGGGCCAGGCGGGGAGCGGGGGAGAACCGGTCCAGGTTGAAGACCATCACCGCGGAAGCCAGCCAGACGGTCAGGAAATTGGGGATGGCGTCCCCGGAGCGGAGGAGACGCAGGCCCGGCACTCGGCCCCGGGTAAAGGGATAGAAGAGGTTGCTTCCCATAAATCCCATCTGGTCTTCCAGAATGTGCCCGGAGAAGCCCAGCGCGGTGACCAGGCCTGCCCAGATGGGCGTTGAGGAGACCGTGCCCTGGCCTATTCCTTCAACCAGCGCGGCCAGCGCCGCGACGCCGACGCCCAGCAGCAGGGCCAGGGTCAGGCTGTGGGACCAGCGACGATGCCAGTCCAGGAAATGGATCCGCAAACAGTCCCCGGTCCGCTCAAAGCGGAAGGAGGGCCCGCTGAAAATGTCCACCCTGTATTCCTCGTCGTAGGTCTCCACCAGGGGGAACTCCAGAGGGATCCGCACTTCCGGCCTGTTCTCGGGCTCCGATCCGGGGAACGGCACCTGGCTGGTCGTCACAACGGGGCCGATCCGGACGGTTACCTCGTTCTGCCGGGGGTCAAAGCGGACAACATATTGCCGCCAGAGGTCGGCGCCCAGCCGGACGGTGTGCAGCATAACGTTCTGGGGCCGACCGGTCTCGTAGGCCCGCCGCATCGCCCCGACCAGCGCGTCCGCGATCCGACGGGGGTCGGGATCGGCTCCGGGGTCTATCTCCAGGTCGTACCGCTCAAAGTAGCGGGCGAACTTAAAATCCAGCGTGTCGGGGAGGATGCCCGCGACCCCGCCCAGAACGGGGAGAAGCGAGCCGTCGGCGGCCCGATGGACCACTTCGGGGAAGAAAGTCGCCAGCGCAATGCCGGTGATGAAGTGGGTGATGCCCTTCATCGCACCTTACCTGGCGAACATATCCCGCGCCTTGAACATCAGGACCAGAGCGCCGGAATCGGAGCGCGAACGGTGGCGTTCTCCCGCCCGGACGACCAGGCTCTCCCCTGGCCCCAGGGTGACGGTGGGACCCTCAAAGTAGTCTATGGCGATCTCCCCCTCCAGCACCAGGTACATCTCATCCCTGGGATGCTGGTGGTAGAGGTAGGCCCCCTTCATTCGGGTCAGGTAGACGCAGTAGTCGTCCACGCACCCCAGGGGCAGGTGCTGGAAGGGCTCTTTCAGAAGGGACGCAGTGTGGGCGATGCTCTGTTTGGCTTCCATAACCCCTCCTGCCCGGCACTCCTCCGCGCCGGACTCCAGGTCGGCGACCACAGACGGGACAGGCATCCCTACAATTCTACAAAATAGGTCGCTGCAGCCCGATCTATCAGTTCAGGGGAGAGGGTTGGCGGGACGTTGAGATAACGGGCGATGTCGCAGAGTTGCTCTATCAGGTCGCGGGGGTGGCAGGCCCGGAGGGGGCGTTTCGGCTTGATGTAGTACTCCTGGAGCAGGTAGGCCAGCCCCCGGTCGTCGTACGGCACCCCCTTCTGCTGGCAGACGCGGCGGAAAATCTCCCGATACTCGTCAAAGGTCGGGTTCTTGATCTCAATCTTATGGCGGATGCGGCGCAGGAAGGCCTCGTCCACCAGGTCTTTGGGAGCCAGGTTGGTCGCGAAGACGATGAGCACGTCAAAGGGGACCTCTATCTTGCGTCCGGTGTGCAGCGTCAGGAAGTCCACCCGTTTTTCCAGCGGGACGATCCAGCGGTTCAGCAGGTCGCGCGGGCGGACCTGCTGTCGCCCGAAGTCGTCAATCAGGAGCATGCCCCCGTTGGCCTTCATCTGGAAGGGGGCTTCGTAGTACTTGTTCGTCTCGTCGTAGACCAGGTCCAGCGCCTCCAGCGTCAACTCACCGCCCACCATAATCATCGGGCGGCGGATGCGGACCCAGCGGGGGTCGGCGTTCCGCCCTGCCGGGGAGGGCTCGGCCAGCGTATGATTGACGTTGTCAAAGACTTTGATAACCTGTCCGTCCACCTCCACAGCGTAGGGGATGTAGAGGGCCCCCGTCATAATCATTTTGCCGATGGCCTCCGCGATGACGGTCTTCCCGTTGCCCGGAGGGCCGTAGAGAAAGATAGACTTGCCGGAGTTGATCGCGGGCCCCAGTTTGGCGAAGGTCTCCTCGCTGATGACCAGATGGGCCAGCGCCTGACGCATCATCCGCTGGTGGACGACGATCTGTCCCAGCGACTGTTTGCGGATGGCCTCACTGTAGGTTTCCAGAGGGACGGGGGCTGGCCCGGCATAGTGGCTCCGATCCAGCGCCTCGCGGGCCATCAGCCGGCCCTTGTCCGAGATAGCATACTGGTAGGCCGCTTCGGCGAACCCGCCCGCTCCTTTGACCTCACACAGTTTCTCCCGCTTGAGAAATTCCAGAACCTGGTCTACCACCCCCGCGTAGGGGAGTTTCATCCGGTCCGCCAGTTCGTAGCCGGAGAGGAAACCTTCAAAGTAGAGGATCTTCAACGCCAGGTCCACCAGGAACCCTAAATTCAAGCCCGTTTCCTGGACGGTACGGGGAGCGCGCGGGATAAACTCCGCCTGCGGGACAGTTTCTGCAGGTGATTGGGCCATCGGCTCCTCCCGGTTTCTCGGGGCAGGGTAGACACAATTTCAGTATAGCACAGGCGACGAAGTTTGCCAATTGGCCTGGCAGAGAGCATTCGCCGCCTGGCTATCAGACACCCTCTGCGCCGTGTAGCGCAGGATTTATCTCGCATTCGGGCGATAAGCAGAGTGTGAGAGCCACGAATTCCACGAATTCCACGGATTTCACGAATTTTAGAAATTCGTGCCAGCCGGGCCAGCAAATGGACGGACGTGCCGGGCACTTTCAGAAGCGCCTGGCACGGTTGAAGAAAAGCCACCGATAGCCAGTGCAGTTGCAAAATTCCCGCTACGGGATATAATTAGACGTGTACCTTTCCTGCAAGGAGGAGCCCCATGCGCAAAGTTCTGGGATTCCTGGCCGGACTCCTCTGCGGCGCCGCCGTTGGATTGGTCGTCGGTTTGCTTCTGGCCCCCTATGCCGGCCCCGAAATGCGAGAGCGTATCCGCGCGCGGGTGGAGGACCTGATTGAAAAAGGCCGGGAGGCCGCCGCCCTCCGGCGCGCGGAACTGGAGGCCCAACTGGAGGCCTTCAGACAGGGACGCCCCCTCGTCCTGCAGCAGGAGTAAGCCTTTCCCCTGCATGCTGTCTCCCAATGAGCGCGATGGGTGAGCGCAGGCCGCTGGAGCATCGGCCGCCAGGCCCGGATGGACGGGCTCTGCAGCCTGCGCTGGGCCCCGCTATTTGATCATCAAAATCTTACATTCAAGGAGGGAAGAAATGTCCAAGCGTCTCTGGATCCCCGTCGTCGTGGTCCTCATCGCGGCGCTGGCGCTGACGGCCTGCCAGCCCAAGGCCACCCCCGCTCCACCCGGCGTTCAGACCGTTGAGGTCACCCGGATCGTGGAGGTCGTGAAGGAAGTGCCGGTGGCCGAGAAGAAACTGAAGGCCTGCTTCATCTACGTCGGCCCCATCGGCGACATCGGCTGGACCCACGCCCATGACCAGGCCCGCCAGATCGTGGAGAAGGAGTTCCCCTGGCTGGAGACGGCCTATGCCGAGTCGGTGCCGGAAGCCGATGTGGAGCGGTTCCTGGACCGCTTCGTGGTGGAGGAGAAATGCGACGTTGTCTTCACCACCAGTTTCGGCTTCATGGACGGCACCCTGGCGGCGGCCCAGAAGTACCCCGATAAGATCTTCTTCCACTGCTCCGGCTACAAGCGGGCCCCCAACATGGGCACCTACATGGCCGACTTCTATCAGGTCTACTATCTGAACGGGCTGATGGCCGGCGCGCTGACCAAGAGCGGCAAGGTCGGCTACGTGGCCGCCCACCCCATCCCGGAGGTCGTCCGCCACATCAACGCCTTCACCCTGGGCGTCCGGGAGGTGAACCCTAACGCGACGGTGGACGTCCGCTGGCTCTTCTCCTGGTACGACCCGGCCAAGGCCCGTCAGGCTGCCGAGGCCCTCATCGCTGAGGGCGTGGATGTCCTGGCCTTCACCGAGGACTCCCCCACCGTCGTCCAGGTGGGTGAGGAGTACACCAGCAAAGGCCAGCCGGTCTACACCTTCGGCCACTACAGCCCGATGGCCCAGTTTGGCCCCAACTCCCTGGTCAGCGGCCAGTTGGTCCACTGGGAGCGCATCTACGAGGACATCCTGATGAAGGTCTACCTGGGCCTCTACACCAACAAGAACCTGGAGAACGTGGACTACTGGTACATTCTGGGCCAGAAGGGCGTGGAGTTGGGCGGCGACTTCGGCGTCCCCATCAACCCCAAGTTTGAGGAGCCGCTGAAGGCGGTGAAGGTCACCGACCCGCTCCTGGGCGAGATCAGCGTCTACGACCTGGTCTTCAAGCGGCTGGAACAGATGACCGACCCGGCCGTCCTCTTTGACCCCTTCACAGGCCCGATCAAGGACCAGGCCGGTCAGGAGCGGGTGAAGCCGGGCCAGCGGCTCAGCCTCTACGAACTGACGACCATTGACTGGTTCGTGGAGGGCAACATCGGCGAGTTGCCGCGGCAGTAGGACCCATCGGAAGCGTGCCGGGCATTCTTCGGAGTGCCGGGCACGTTCTATCTTATACGGGGGGTTGGGGCGGGCGGCAGACGCCGCTCCAACCCCCTTTTGACAGGTGCCAGAGCGAAAGCATGTCCTTTCAGGAGGCACTTATGCCGGAGCCTGCGCTGGCTGTGGAAATGCGCGGTATCGTGAAGCGCTTCCCCGGCGTCCTGGCCAACGACCACGTGGACCTGAGGGTACGGGCCGGGGAAGTGCACGCCCTGCTGGGCGAGAACGGTGCCGGCAAAACCACCCTGATGAACATTCTCTACGGGATCTACCACCCCGATGAGGGGGAGATTTTCGTCAAAGGTCAGCCGGTTCGCATCCACTCCCCCAGCGATGCGATCCGCCTGGGCATCGGGATGGTCCACCAGCAGTTCCGCCTGGTACCCTCCCACACGGTGGCCGAGAACGTCGTCCTCGGCCTTCCCCGCCCCTTCCTCTTTCCGGAGCGGGCCGCGCGGCAGAAATTGCGGGAGTTCGCCCAGAGATACGGGCTGGAGGTGGACCCCGATGCCCGCATCTGGCAACTCTCCGCGGGGGAGCAGCAGCGAGTGGAGATCGTCAAGGCCCTCTATCGGGGCGCGGACATCCTCATCCTGGACGAACCCACTTCTATGCTCACCCCTCAGGAGATCCACGAACTGATGCAGACGGTCCGGCGGATGGCGGCCGAGGGGAAAACCGTCATCTTCATCACCCACAAACTGGACGAGGTCTTTGCCGCCAGCGACCGGGTGACCGTCCTCCGTCAGGGGAAAGTCATCGCGACACTGGAGACCTCTCAGACCGACAAACGGGAACTGGCCCGGCTGATGGTCGGACGGGACGTCCTCTTCCGGCTGGAGAAGAAGCCTGTTCAGCCCGGCCCCATCGTCCTGGAGGTCAAGGGCCTCCAGGTCCGCAGCGACCGGGGACCGCTGGCGGTGAGGGGCGTCTCCTTCTCCATCGCCGCGGGGGAGATTCTGGGGATCGCGGGCGTCGCGGGGAACGGTCAACGGGAACTGGCCGAGGCGCTGGCCGGGCTCCGTCCAGCGGTGAAGGGCCATGTGCGCCTGAACGGAAGGGACGTGACCAACCAGTCCCCGCGCGTCCTGGCCCGAAACGGCGTCTGTTACGTCCCCGCGGAGCGGCCTGTGGGGACGGTGCCCAACCTGAGCGTTGCGGAGAACCTGATCCTGAAGGCCTACGACCAATCTCCCTTCTGCAAGGGCATCTTCCTGGACCAGGAGGCCATTGAGAATCACGCCGACCGGCTCATCGCCGAGTATGGCGTGGCGACGCCCAGCCGGGAGACCCCTATCAAACTCCTCTCCGGCGGCAACATCCAGCGGACCATCCTGGCCCGGGAGACGTCCTGTGCTCCCAGCCTGCTCATCGCGGTCCACCCCACCAGCGGCCTGGACGTCGGCGCGACGGAGTACATCCGCCAGACCCTGCTGGCCCAGCGGGAGCAGGGGACCGCCGTCCTGTTGGTCTCGGAGGACCTGGAGGAAATTCTGCAGTTGAGCGACCGGATCGCGGTGATGTACGGAGGGGAAATCATGGGCATCCTTCCGGCCGAGCAGGCCGATATAGAGACCATTGGCCTGATGATGGCCGGTGTCCATCGGGAGGCGGCATGAACTGGATCCACGTCCGACTGGAGAAACGGCTGGAGACGCCGCGCTGGCTGAATGTGGCCGTGCCGATTCTTTCCGTCGTCGCGGCGCTCCTGTTTATTGCACTGCTCTTTGGCATCCTGGGCGTGAACCCTCTGGTGGCCTACCGGCGGATTTTCACCGGCGCCTTCGGCAGCCTCTACGGGCTCTCAGAAACCCTCACCAAGGCTATCCCGCTGATCCTCTGCGGGGTAGGGCTGGCGGTCTCCTTCCGGGCGCGCGTCTATAACATCGGCGCGGAGGGGCAACTGCTGATGGGCGCCATCGCCGCGACGTGGGTCGCCCTCTTTGTGCCGGGCATCCCCGAACCGCTGCGGCTCCCGCTGATGTTCGTGGCCGGGGCGGTGGCGGGAGCGCTCTGGGCGCTCATCCCCGGCCTTCTGAAGGCCAAACTGCGGCAGGACGAGGTCCTCACCAGCCTGATGCTGGTCTACATCGCCAGCGAACTGGTCAACCATCTGGTCTACGGCCCGTGGAAGGGGGCTCAGGAGTGGGGGTTCCCGTACACGGACAAGTTTCCTCCCTCGGCGATCATCCCCCATCTGGGGAAGACCCGCATCCACTATCCCACCCTCATCGTCGCCGTGCTCGCCGCGGTTGTGGCCTACTACTTCATCCAGCGCACCCGCTGGGGGTTTGAGATTCGGGTGACCGGGGAGAACCCGGAAGCGGCCCGCTACGCGGGGATGAACTATCTGCGGACGGTGCTCCTGGTCATCGGGATCAGCGGCGCGCTGGCCGGGATTGCAGGAGTGGGGGAGGTGGCAGGTATCCACGGGCGACTGCGCTACCCCCAGGGCATCTCTCCCGGCTACGGCTTCACCGCCATCATCGTCGCCTGGCTGGCCCGTCTGAACCCCCTGGCGGTCCTCCTGACCGGCTTTCTCATCAGCGGGCTTCTGGTCGGCGGCGACGCCATCCAGTTGGCCCTGAACCTCCCCGCAGCCACCGTCCACCTGTTCAACGGCGTGATCCTGCTCTTTGTCCTGAGCGGTGACCTCTTCACCCGCTACCGACTGCGCGTGGAAATCCCCGGCCGGATGGTCCCCGTGCCGACCGTTCGGCCTGGTGTGGAGGCGAAGGAATGAGCATCTGGGACCAGATCCTCTCAGCACTGCAGGCGGCCGTTCCAGCGGCCGCCCCTCTGCTCTACGGGACACTGGGCGAGGTGACCGCGGAGCGCTCCGGCGTGGTGAACCTGGGGATGGAAGGGATGATGTTGATGGGCGCCGTCGTCGCCTTCGCCGTCACCCAGGCGACGGGAAACGTCTGGCTGGCACTGCTGGCGGCCGCGCTCGTCGGCGCGCTGATGGCCCTTGTCCATGCCTTCGCCACCATTTCTCTCCGGGTCAACCAGGTCGTCGCGGGGCTGGCGCTGACGATGGTCGGGACGGGCATCAGCGGCATTATGGGTAAGCGGTTCATTGGCACGCCCCCGCGGGTTCAGTTGAAGCCCATGCCCATCCCCGGCCTCAGCGACATCCCCGTTCTGGGTCCGATCCTCTTCCACCACGACGTTCTCGTTTACATCGCGCTCCTGCTGGTGCCGATGATGTGGTTTCTGTTCTACAAGACCCGCTGGGGCATCTCCCTCCGGTCAGTTGGGGAGGACCCGGCGACGGCGGACGCGATGGGCGTCAACGTCTTTCGGGTTCGCTACCTGGCCGTCGTCTTCGGGGGGCTGATGGCGGGCATCGGCGGGGCGTATCTCCCCATCGTCTACACTCCGGCGTGGATTGAGGGGATGACCGCGGGGGCCGGATGGATCGTCATCGCCCTGACCAGTTTCGCGATGTGGGACCCGGCCCGGGCTCTGCTGGGGGCGTATCTCTTCGGCGGGGTCCGAATTCTCCAGTATCGGTTGCAGAAACTGGGCATTTCTCCGCCGCTTCTGAACACGCTGCCCTTCGTATTTACGCTTCTGGTGTTGCTGATCAGCGCAGGGGAGACGATGCGGAAGCGGCTGGGGGCTCCGGCGGCCCTGATGAAGCCGTACTCGCGGGAAGAGCGGTAGATACAGAGGGGGGCGGAAGGGAGGTAGCCGCCCAAGTCCAAGAGGATATGAACATGAGGAGCCAAGCCAAATCTAGCCAGGGACCCCGCCATGCGTTGACGCAATCCGTTATGCCCCGAAGGAGTGTCCCTGAACCAGATTCGGACCAGTTGATAGAGATTGGAAGGAACCTTTCTGCTCAAAGAAGGCTCGCCGAATTCGAGCCTGTCAGGGAAGTGGTACTCCG
>DAOUBO010000552.1:0-2681 GCA_034432695.1 Anaerolineae bacterium
ATATGGGCGTTGTCGCCGATGGCCAGGTGGACCGTCCCCCGGATCTTCTCCTCCTCCAGGATGTTATCGGGCCGGCGGGCCCCCCCCCCCCGCTGCAGCCCCAGGCAGAGCAGGGCGATCCCGATCCCTGCCAGGAACGTGGCCTGATACCCCACCGTCTCCCAGAGAACCCCGCCCACAACGGGCACGATGACCGCCGCCATATGGTTGAACGTCTGCCCGATCGCGACGTTGGGGGTGATCTCCGCCGGGCTCAGGGCGATTTTCTGGAAGTAGCAGTCCAGGGCGAAAGAGAGATTGAACAGGATGTTGTCGGCGATAAAGAGCCCCAGCAGGATCAGCAGAGCCGGGGAGGCGTCCAGCGTGGGGAAGAACACCCAGTTCCCCAGCGCCACGGCCGGGATATGGAGCGCGGGGCCTGCCAGTCCTGGCGCCTGGGGGATAACGACGTACCCGACGAAAATCAGCGCCAGCAGGGCGAAGTTGACCGTCAGCACCGCGCGCTCCCCGAACCGGGCGACGACCTTCCCGAAGGTCTGGTTCAGGTAGGTTCCCATCAGGCTGTTGAGCAGGTAGAGGAGCGTCAGGGTCTGGGCGGTGACGCCGTAGGCCCGTACCAGCAGGTAGACGGCGAAGGTGGTGAAGATATGGCGGCGGCTGCCGAAGAGGACGTTGAGGGTGTAGTAGAGCCAGTACTGGCGGCGCAGCGGGGCCTGCCGGCGCTCGCGCGCCGGCCGGGCTGGCTGTCGGCCCAGGGCCAGCAGGAGCAGGCCGACTGCCAGGACGCCCATGCCTGCGGTCAGGAAGAGGCTCCGGTAGCCCCACCGCTCCAGTGTGGCGAAGATGAACAGGGTCCCGGCCACCGAAGCCGCCGCGCCCAGGCTGCTCAGTTTCCCCAGTACCCGCGGCGCTTCCCGGGGGCCGACGGAGAGCAGGACGTAGGCGGAATTGGCGGGCATAAAGAAGTGAAAGCCTGTGCTCATCAGCAGAGCCGCCCCGACCAGGGCGGAGAATCGCCCGACGCCCGCGGTGGCCATGATCCCGAGGCCCATCAGGGCCAGGGAGAGGTTCGCCAGCCGGACCTCCGTCAGCGCCAGGGCCAGGAAGCCGCCCAGGAAGCCCAGGAGCCCGGGGACCTCCCGGATCGCGTGGACCAGACCGATCTGGGCGGCCCGGACCCCGACCTCCTCCACCGCGAAGTTGTTAAAGGCGGACTCCCAGATCCGGTATCCCAGCGTCCAGACGAAATACCCGACGGCGACCGGCAGGAAGGGGGAACGCAGGCGGGACCTCAGGGCTTCCATCGGTCGTAGAAGCGGCGGAAGTCAAAGTGTCTGGCCATCAGCGCGTCAAAGCGGGCCAGTTTCTCCGGCTGGCCCAGGCGGGTTTTCCCGAAGACCCGCTCTATAGCCTCCACCGTCTCCATCGTGTTCTGGCGGACCAGGAGGATGGGGACGCCCAGTTCCTCGGCCCGGCGGAGGATCTCCGGCTGGGGGCGCAGGTGGCCGGTGAGGATCAGGCAGGAGACGCCGGTTTCCAGCGCGGCCCAGTGGATGTCGGCCCGGTCGCCGCCGGTGATGACGGCCTTGGGGGCAGGGATGCGCCGGATGCGGGGGAGCGCCTGGTCCACGCTCATCGCGCCCACCACCAGGTTCTCCACCAGAACGTTCCGCTTTTCCGGGGCGGCCAGGAACTCTGCGTCCAGCACCTGGGCCATCTCTCCGACGCTGATGGCTCGCAGTTGCTCCTCCCGGGGGATGACGCCGAAGACCGCCAGGCCCCGTTCCTCCAGGCAGGGGCGGGCGATCTTCTGGACGAAGTCCATAGACTCCTGGGGCACGCCGTTCACCACGACGCCCAGGAGCCGGTCGCCCAGGCGCAGCCGGGCGGTAGCGCAGTCGTCCACCAGGTTCATCTCGTTCAGGAAAGGAATGACGGCCAGAACCTGGGCATCCAGCGCCTCGGCGACGTCCAGCGGGCCCAGCCCAATGCCAACCCCCTCCCTCAGGGAGGCCCCGCCCTCCACCAGTACGACGTCCTTGTCCGCCGCGATGCGCCCAAAGGCGGTCCGAACCTCTGCCAGCAGGTCCCGGCCCACGCATCCGCAGAGGACGTCTCGCAGCAGGGTGGGGGTCAGAACGATGCCGACCAGCGCTTCCGTCGGCTCGGAAAGCCCCAGCACTCGCCGGACGAACTCGGCATCCTCGTCCGGCGCGATGCCGGGCACCGGCTCCCATGCCTGGGCCGAGAGGGGCTTGAAGTACCCCACCCGATATCCATCCTGCTGGAACCGCTTCCCCAGCGCCAGGCAGATAGCCGTCTTCCCGGAAAAACTCTGGAGGGAAGGGACATACAGGGCCTTCATCATTGCTCCTCTACCCGGATGGTCTCTATCTTCAGACGGGAGGGTATCCCCGCCGCGGATGTCTCTTCGGGAATCCCCTGGAGAAGGTCCAGCCCTTTGACCACCTTTCCGATGACCGTGTACCGGCCGTCCAGGGAGGGAATAGCCATCAGGGTGATGAAGAATCGCCCGCTGGTGATATCGGGGCCGGGCCCCAGCATCCCGACGACGCCGGGGCCGTCAAACCGGAGGTCGCCGATCTCGGCAGGACCCTGGAATCCGGGGGTGCGGAAGGGGCCGGCGGGCGGGGCCGCCCCCCCGCGGGCGCAAACGCCGC
>DAOUBO010000553.1:0-1849 GCA_034432695.1 Anaerolineae bacterium
GCCGCCTTCCTTGGGGTCTTCACCTGGCGGTACACCAACTCCAACGGCTTTTGCGGCACCCTCTGCCCCAATATTATGTACCCCTATATGGCCAGTTACCAGCAGTCCACCCACACCCGGGTGAACTGCGTGGAGTGCCACATGGGCCGGGACGCGCTGCGGGAGCAGTTGCCCCGCAAGACCACCCACGCAGCCGAACTCCTGGCCCTGATCACCGGCTCCTACGAACAGCCACTGGTAGCACGCAGGCTGTACCCGGCCCGCATTACTTGCGAACTCTGCCACTACCCGCCCCAGTTCTTTGACGATAAGGTCCGGGAGATCCGCCGTTACGCGGACGACCGGGAGAACACCCCGATCAGCACCTGGCTGGTCATCAGGACGGGCGGCGGACTCCGGCGCGAGGGCCTGGGCTACGGCATCCACTGGCACGTGGAGAACCGGGTCTACTACTACGCGACGGACGAATCCCGCCAGACGATCCCCTGGGTGCGGGTCGTGGACGCGGAGGGGAACGTCACCGACTACGCGGACGTGGAGTTTCAGCCGCCGGAGGGCTTCCCCTCCCCGTCAGACCTCCGGCTGATGGACTGCATGGACTGCCACAACCGCACCGGCCATCCCCTGGGAAACCCGGAGGAGATTGTAGACCAGGCACTCAAACAGGGCCTGATTTCCCCGCAGATCCCCTACATCCGCAAAGAGGCGGTGGCCCTTCTGAGCGCCTCCTACGCGACGACGGAGGAGGCCCTCCGGGCCATAGAGGGATTAGAAGCCCGTTATGCCCGGAACTACGCACCGGCGTATGAGGCCTTCCGGGAGGAAATTCGGGCGGCGATCGGGGTTCTGAAGGACCTCTATCAGCGCAACTTCTTCCCGGAGCAGGGAGTAGACTGGTCGGTCTATCCGGACAATCTGGGGCACCTGAACTGGCCGGGCTGCTTCCGCTGCCACGACGGGCGGCACGTCAGCGCGGAGGGCGAGGTGGTGCGGATAGAATGCAACCTCTGCCACTCCATTCCGGAGGTCGTGCGGGGCGGGGGCCAGGTAACGATCTCCTTCACGAAGGGCCCCGAACCCTCCTCCCACCGGAGTTCCGCCTGGCTGCATCAGCACCACCGGGCGATGGACGAAACCTGTGCGCTGTGCCATACCGTCTCCAACCCCGGGGGTGCAGACGATTCCAGTTTCTGCGCCAACAGCGCCTGCCACGGCATCCGGTGGAAATACGCCGACCTGAATGCTCCCGCCCTGGTGGAGCGGCTGGGGCTGCAGCGCCCCACCCCCACCCCTGTCCCCACCCCGGCAGGCGGAAGGCCGACCTACGCCGGGGCCATCGGCCCCCTGCTGACCCAGCGGTGCGGGACCTGCCACGGCCAGGCTGCGGGCCTGGATGTCACCCGCTACCAGAGCCTGATGGCCGGCTCTCAGAACGGCCCGGTGGTCGTTCCGGGCGACCCTGAGGGAAGCCGCATCGTGCAGGTGCTGCGGGAGGGCCATTTCGCCCGTCTGTCCCCGGAGGAAATGGACCTGCTGGCCGCCTGGATTCGGGACGGCGCGCCGGAGGGGGCCTCGCCGTAGGCCACCCCGGCCCCACCCCTCCCGCCGTCCGGCGCAGGGCGTCCATCCGGCAGGGCCCCGGCGGTCCCGCATCCGCTGGAAGGGGACGCCGATTGTCTGGCCTGCCACAGCCCAACGGGAGTCCGGCCGTTCCCGGCCGACCACGCAGGCCTCCCAGCCCAGACCTGCCAGGTCTGCCACGCCGTCGGCCATGCAGGCAAGCCGGCGAAGCCGATCCCCCACCCGCTGGAGAATCGGGGGGGCTGGCTGGGCCCGCCCACACCCCCCC
>DAOUBO010000554.1:0-5304 GCA_034432695.1 Anaerolineae bacterium
TCTTCCGCCGTGGACCACAACCCATTGGGGTAGTTGTGTCGGGGCTATGAGGGGGCGGTTTGTATCTCCCGGCGAATCCGGCGGATCCGCCCCCATGGGTCCGCCGTGACCGTGTAGACAACGGTCACCCACCGCTTCTTCTGCATACCGTCCATCGTCTCCTGGGTTTCCTCTACTTCCGCGCAGGCGCGCATCCGGATCCCCCCGTCGGGGGTGCGCTCCAGTTCCTCCCAGTTCCACCGTCCCAGGTACTGGTACCGTTCTCCCCAGCGGGCCCGTTGCTGGAGCGTCTGCCCATGGGCGAGGGGATAGCCGGCACCGGGTGAATGCGCATGGGTGGGCGAGGGCTGGTATTGGCCCCAGTCCAGTTCCCCCGCCACACCCGCTATACCGGTGACCCGGACCGCCATACCCTGGAAGCGGTCCAGTTGATGGATCGCTGTTTGCCGCACGATGCGGGCCAGTCGCTTATCGTCCAGGAAGACGGGCATAGGGAGACTCCGGTCCATTCGCCGCGCGTATCGTATGGCCAGCATCAGGGTGGAAGAGAAGGTGAAGGAAACCATGAAGCCCGTGTAACTGAGGGCGGAAAGGAGGGGAAACGATTCGGAGAGTTTCTCCCGGAGTCCTTCCGGAGGGGGGTCCTTGCAGTAGCCTTCCTCAAAGAAGAAAATGCAAAGGAGTTTTCGCAGGATCGGAGAGGAGACGGTTCCCGCCAGCATGAGGAAGACCAGCAGAAGGGTGAGGGCCGGCGCAACGACGGCCTGGGTGAGGGGACGGCCCAGCCGGGCGCGCCATCCGGATTGCACCTGGACGAGCAGGTTTCGTACCCGAACCTGATGGCGCCGTTCATAGGTCCCCTGGAAGGCCAGGAAACAGCCCACAACGGTCAGGGCGAAAAGGAGGACCTGAATGCTGGGTTCCAGGCCCTCCCAGACGGCACTGCCGAGCAGCAACAGTCCTGTGGCGACGGCAAGAAGGATGATCCAAAAGGGGAGATAAAGGTGGGGTTCTGTAAAAGCCAGGAGACCTTCTACCCCTCCCTGCTCTTCAGGCCTTAACTGCCAGTTTTCCCATCGCTCGGTATCCGCCCCACACCGCGGGCAGGGGAAGCCGGGTTGATATTCCCCTTTGCAGGCGATACATTCTGGCATCGCGGTCACTCCATACGCGTGGAAGAGCGCGATGATGGCCACCCTGTCGTCGCGGGCGGGACTTCATCGCGCCATGACGACCAGAGACGTAATGCCTGCCCCTGCCTGCGGGCAGCCCGCGCCAGGACCGTCTACGAGGGGCTCGCGGGTTCCTTGTTCTCTCCACTGCCGGGTTCTCTCCACTGCCGGTATCAACCGGAGCGGTTCTGGAGAAGACCCTCCGCGCAGGACATTTTCCCGCAAGTCGGGAACGGCGCTCCCGGCATCGGCATAAAAGCAGGCCACCAGGCCAGTGTCCCAACTGATTTCCGGTCTCAATGAGGACCGCTCTGCCGCCACGGCCGCGCTGCAAGCGGTTGCCACGGGACGACGGCGCGCCACGGCGCCTCCTCTACAGCCAGTCCCTTTGCCCCAGCTCCGCGAGCCGTGCCCTTCAGACAAGAGGGCGAAGGGCGCGATACAGCCCTTCGCGCAGTTTGTCCAGACTGGTGATGGAGGGATCGTCGGTCAGTATCCCCAGCCGGAGGGAGAGACGGGGGAGATGCCCGCCACCTGTCGTGCGCAGGGCCTCCCAGTCCTCACGGGGGTAAAAGAGGGCGATGGCTTCCCGCAGCCGGGTGCGCAGCCGCTCCACCACCCGTGCCGCCTGTTCCGGCTGGACGACGGCGAAAAAGGTCCTGTCGTCCAGTTGGCCGACAAAGGTTTCCGGGCCGGCCTCTTCCTCGGCCACGTGACGGACCAGCAGGGCGGTGGCTCGCAGAACGTCGTCCCGGGCGACAAACCCGTAGGTATCCGCGAAGGCCTCCACCCCGTCCAGAGCGACCACGACCGCCGCCCAGGGCCGTTCTGTGAGCATCCGGGTCAGTTGTTCCTCCACCAGAGAGGAGAAGGGGAGTTCGGTGATCGGGTGAATCAGGGGGTGAACCTGGGCCCGCCGCAGGATGTTGCGCACACGCAGGCGGAGTTCCTGGATGTCAAAGGGTTTGGTGAGGTAATCCACCGCCCCCAGTTCCAGGCCGGTCAGCCGGTCAATCCGCTCTCGCTTTTCGGTGAGGAAGAGAATGGGGATTCGGGCGGTCCGCCGGTGGCTCCGCAACTGCCGACAGACCTCATAGCCGTCTATATCCGGAAGGCGGATGTCCAGGATTACGAGGTCAGGCAGGGTGTGCTGGACGAAGGCCAGGGCTTCCTTCCCCCAGCCACAGGTGCTCACCTCGTACCCCTGAATCTGGAAGTACGAGGCTAACATCTCCGCAGTGTTGGGCTCGTCTTCAACGATCAGAATGTGTGGCGGCATCGTTGGCCTCGTGGAAGGCTAACCGATGGGCTCTTTATAAATCGCGTAGGTGCAGACCTTCCCTCCCGCGGCGACACAATCAATCTCGTCTATCCGGAACTTCTTCCCTCCGCTGACCCAGTGAAGACCTTCCTCAATAACGCCCATCCCGGCAAAACAGATGGGGCGGTCCGAGTGTCGCCCCCAGCAGACAGGACAGGGATCCATTGTGTATGTATAGTACTCCCCTTTGTCTTCCACTTTGCTGACCTGATCGCTGAACTGGGTGAAAATTTGGGCCAGGGCCGGCAGCCCGACCTTCAACTTGGCGCTCAGAGGGAGGGCCCGGAAGGCCAGATCGCCCATTCCGACCAGGGGGCCGAAGCCCGGGAGGCCCAGGGCAAACGCCGCGCGGCCTGCCCGCAGTTCCAGCCCCCGGCTTCCCCGCGGTCCGTACATCTCTTCCAGCGCCATGTTCAGCGCTGAGAAGTCGGCAAAGTCAAACTCCTTATCAAAGTTGTCCGGAGGGTAGTTGTCAATCAGGTGGGAAAGGCCGGCCAGGTTCAGAAGAGCGTTGAGCCCGTTCTTCCCCAGTACCTCTTCCAGGGCCATAATGTAGATCCGGGCCAGTTTGTTCGGGTAGTAGTAACCGCTGGGTGGAATTCTTCGTGCCACTTTGTGCCTCCTTCCTGGCCCTACAGAATATCGGCGAGTTCTTCGGCGGCGCGCCGCATTTCCAGGAATACCAGGCCCAACTTGGCTCCGGCGCGGGCCATCACGGTCAGGACGGCCTCCTCTCCGACGGCTGTGAGGATGACGTAGCCACGCTCTCCCTTCACATACACTTCCTCCAACGCGCCACGGCCCAGTTCGCTGGCGATCCGCTCGCCCAGGGAGAGCATCGCGGCCGACATCGCGGCCACCCGGTCTTCTTCTACCCCGGCGGGCAGGGCAGTGGCGATTGCCAGGCCGTCCACACTGACCAGCGCAGAGGCTTCTATATCCGGGGTGCTCATCTGGAGGTTTCGCAGGCGGTCTACCAGTTTTTCGGTGCGGGTTCTTTCGGCCATCCCTGACTCCTTGGAGTGAGGTGTGCAAGGCGCTTTGTTGTATTATAGCGAAACTGCAGGATTTTGCAAAACCGGGGGTGGCAGGAGGGGAAATCCTGCCATAACGCAGCAAAAGACAATTTGCTGCGGCGGGCTACCGCCGCAGCAAAATTGTCTGCCAGACGTCTTCCGGAGAGGCTGTTTCTCCCGCGCCTCCGACGGACCACCGCCGGAGGGTCGGAACGGGGACTACGCCGCTATACGGCTTTCAATATAGCGCACCGCGTCCCCAACGGTCTTGATCTGCTGGGCCTCCTCGTCGGAGATGGTCCCCCCGAACTCCTCCTCAAAGGCCATCACCAGTTCCACCAGGTCCAGGGAGTCGGCTCCCAGGTCCTCACGGAACCGGGCGTCCATTGTGACCTTCTCGGGTTCCACTCCCAGCAGGTCCACGATGATTTTGACGATGCGCTCGTAAACGTTGCTCACCTCACACCTCCTGTTAGCCTGGGGATATTTTAGCGCAGGAACGGAAATTTGCCAACCCCGGTTGACAATCCCCGCGCCTGCTGGTATGATGCTATTACCTTACAACACCGCAGGAGGGACGGGGTTGCACCTGAACGAGCAGCGGAAGGCCGACCATCTCCGGATTACCCTGGAAGAGGACGTCTCCTTTGCGTCGCTGACGACCGGCCTGGAGCGATACCGCTTTGTTCACTGCGCCCTGCCGGAAATGCGCCTGGAGGACGTGAATACCGGGGTGGATCTCCTGGGCAAGCCCCTGAAGGCGCCCCTGCTGATTTCCTCTATGACCGGAGGAACCCCGCTGGGCCGGGAGATTAACCGTCGGATGGCCCGGGCAGCCGAGGAGACCGGGATCGGGATGGGCCTGGGCTCCCTCCGGGTCGCGCTGGAGGACCCCTCTCTGCTCTCCACCTATCAGGTGCGGGATGTGGCCCCGTCCATTCTGCTGCTGGCCAATCTGGGAGCCGTGCAGTTGAACTACGGCTACACGATAGACCACTGCCGCCGGGCCGTGGAGTGGGTGGGGGCTGACGGCCTTGTCCTCCATCTGAACCCTCTCCAGGAAGCCCTCCAGCCCGAAGGGCAGACGAACTTCTCCGACCTGCTCCGGAAGATAGAGAAGGTCTGCAAGGGGCTGGAAGTGCCGGTTGTGGTGAAGGAGGTGGGGTGGGGGCTCTCTGCGCAGGTCGCCCGTCAACTGGCCGATGCGGGGGTGGCGGCGCTGGACGTGGCCGGAGCCGGAGGGACCTCCTGGAGCCAGGTGGAAATGTACCGCAGCCCGGACCCGATACGGCGGGCCGTCGCCGCGGCCTTCCGGGATTGGGGCATTCCGACGGCGGAGGCCATTCAGGAGGTGCGGCGGGCCGTTCCCCACCTCCCGGTGATCGCCAGCGGAGGCATTCGGGACGGCATCCAGGTCGCCAAGGCCATCGCGCTGGGCGCCACCGTCTGCGGGGTGGCCCGTCCTCTGCTGGTGGCAGCCGCCCGTTCGGCCGATGCGGTTCTGGAGGCCCTGAATGTCATCATCACTCAACTGCGAATCGCTATGTTTGCCGTCGGCGCCCCCAATCTGAAGGTGCTCTCTCAGGCCCCTCTGGTCCGCCAGGAGGGGTAAGATCGGACGTTCGGACATAAGGTGAGACGCGGGTTCGGCTTCTTCACTTCATCCCTCTCCCCCCCAATTCCCACAGGCGTTATCGCAGAGCAACGGCACTTCGCTGCGCTACGTGCCTGACTACGAACGACGGCACTCCGCTGCGCTGCGTGCCTGGCTACGAACAACGGCACTTCGCTGCGC
>DAOUBO010000555.1:0-1553 GCA_034432695.1 Anaerolineae bacterium
GGCGGTCACCTGACGGATGAGCAACCGCATGCGATTTTTCCTCCAGAGGAAGGTGGCTATAATTATAGCACCGGATAGGGTCAGCACAAAAACGCGGGGGCGCGAGGTGGCAAAGAGAGGGGAGATCCAGAATCTGTACTATATCGCTCCGATTGAAAACCTCCCGAGCATTTTGCGAGAGGGCATCCTTTCTCACGCCGAGGTTGAAAGACGAGGGGTCCAGTATGTCCGGATCTACGATGAGAGCATTGTGCGGAGTCGCCAGCAGAGAGTAACTCCGGACGGGAAGAGCCTCTGGGAGTTTGCCAACCTGTACTTTCAGCCGCGCAATGCCATGCTGTACCGGGTGGTCAGCGAGAGAAAGGCCAGAGGGATCGTGGTCCTGGCGATCCGGCCCCAGGTTCTGGATATGGCCGCGTTCATCTCCGTCGGGAACGCGGCCAGTCCATTGTCGGCCATCCTGCCCAGGGATGAGGGCCTGAAGGCTCTGCGGAGCGGGGAAATCCGGGAGTTGCTGGAGCGGGAATGGTGGGCTCAGGAAGATGGCTCCAAGCGGATAATGATGTCCGAATGCCTGGTCCCGGGGCGGGTGCCTCCGGATTTTATCCATACGATCTACGTGGCCGATCACGAGGATGCGAAGAAAGTGCGGGAAATCCTCGGCCCGATGACGGAGCGAATCCCCGTTGTCCCGGAACCGCCGATGTTTTTCCGCCCGCGACAACAGTGGAAGGTGACCCGTACTCTTTCCCTGGTGGACGGGGATATGTTCTTCTCCCAGATGCAGACCCTGACCGTGAGCGTGAACACGGTCGGGGTGATGGGGAAGGGCATGGCATCCCGGGCGAAGTACCAGTTTCCCGATGTGTACGTCAAGTACCAGGAGGTGTGCCGTCGGAAAATCCTGGTGATGGGGAGGCCGTACCTTTACAAACGGGAGGCCTCCCTGGAGCAGGAACTGGCGGAGGGCCCTCTGCCGGAAGCGAACGAGGCCCGGTGGTTCCTGTTGTTTCCCACCAAACGCCACTGGCGGGAGCGGTCGGACATCAACGGCATAGAAGAGGGGCTCCGCTGGGTTCGGGAGCACTACAGGACAGAAGGCATCCGGTCCCTGGCGGTGCCGGCCCTGGGGTGTGGACTGGGAGGTCTGGAATGGCGCGAGGTGGGCCCCCTGATGTGTCGGTACCTGGCGGATCTGGAAATTCCGGTGGCCATCTACCTGCCACAGGAGAAAAAGGTGTCTCCCGAGTTTTTGACTCCCGACTTCCTGTTAGGCCGGAACCATGAGCGCTGATATTCTGCTGGTCAACGGACGTATCTACACGATGGACTCGCGGGTTCCTCGGGCCAGCGCGCTGGCGGTCTGCGGGGGGCAGGTTCGGGCCGTGGGCGGGGACGACCTGCGCGCGCTGGCCGGCCCGGAGACGGAAGTGGTGGACCTGGGGGGCGGGGCAGGCCTGCCGGGCCTGACGGATAGCCACATTCATCTCTCCTGGTTCGCGCAGGGGCTCCAGCAGGTGGACCTGACCGGGACGGCCTCTCTGGAGGAGATG
>DAOUBO010000556.1:0-6862 GCA_034432695.1 Anaerolineae bacterium
GGAGTGCCCAGCGCCCGCGCCAGCCAGACCGCCGCGGCGCCTTTCAGGGCATCCCCCAGCCCGGTGGCGACGGCGGCCCCCCACCCCGCGGCCCGCAGGACGTTGGTCCCACCCGTCCGTCCGCTTCCCACCTGCCGCACGTCCACCCCGCGGGAAAATCGGACCACCAGGAAGCCCACCGGGACAGAGCCCAGCAGGTATCCGGCCAGGAGAACGATCAGCCACTTCAGGGGTACGGCCATGCTCACGGCGCCCTCTGCTGCGCTTTCCGGATCTCCTCCTCCCGCAGTTGCCGCCGCAGGATTTTGCCGATGGCGCTCTTGGGCAGTTCGGTGCGGAATTCCACCTCCGAGGGGACTTTGTAGGGCGTCAGATTCTGGCGGAAGTAGGCGATGAACTCCTCCTCGGTCGCCGTCTCCCCCTCCTTCAGGACGATATACACCTTGATCCGCTCCCCCCTGTACGGGTCGGGGACGCCGACGGTGATGCCCTCCTTGACCTTCGGGTGCTGGTAAATCAGTTCGTCTATCTCCCGGGGGAAGACGTTGAACCCGCCCACGATGATGAGGTCCTTCTTCCGGTCGGTGATGTAAAAGTAGCCATCCTCGTCCATATAGCCGATGTCGCCAGTGAAGAGCCAGCCGTCCACAATGGTTTTCGCCGTCTCCTCCGGCATCTTGTAGTACCCCAGCATCACCGTGGGGGAGCGCAGGACGATTTCCCCCTGCTCGCCCGGCGGCAGGTCGCGCGTCCCGTCCAGGCTGACGATTTTCATATCCACATCCGGGAAGGGGATGCCGATGCTGCCGATCTTGTGCAGGCCGTGGTACGGGTTGGCGGCGATGGCGGTCACCGCCTCCGTCAGGCCGTAGCCTTCAATCATGCGGCCGCCGGTCTTGGACTCAAAGTCCTCCTTGATGGCACGGGTGAGCGGCGCGGCGCCCACGAAGATGCCCTTGACGCTGCGCAGGTTGTATTTGCCGATGTCGGGCAGGTTGCTGAGGGCGACGAACATCGTCGGGACGCCGATGAAGAAGTCGGGCCTGTACTTGTGAATGGTCCGGGCGACCAGGCGCGCGCTGAAGCGGGGCAGGATGATGATCTCGCCGCCCGCCAGGATGGGCGCGTTCATCGTCACGCTCATCCCGAAGCCGTGGAAGAAGGGGAGGACGGCCAGGATGCTCTGCTCATCGCTGAGCGCGCCCCAGGCCTTCACCTGATAGGCGTTGGCGACGAAGTTGAAGTGGGAGAGCATAATCCCTTTCGCCACGCCCGTCGTCCCCCCGCTGTAGAGGAGCGCGGCCATATCGTCCGGGTCCACCGGCTCCGGCCGGAAGTCCGCCGGGACAGGGGTCCGGAGCATATCCCGGAACCGGATCCATCGCAGGCCGCCGGGCTTCCGGAGCACCCTGCGGGCCATCTGCCCCTCCTTCAGCCCCTGGACCAGGCTCAGCGGGAAGGGGAGGAAATCCGCGATGCGGGTGTAGATGACCTGCGAAAGCGGCGTCTTTCCCTCCAGCGCGGCGACCTTCTCCATAAACATCGGGATGGTGACGACCGTCTCGGCGCCGGAGTCGGTCAGGTGGAAGGTCAGTTCCCGCTCCGTGTAGAGGGGGTTCAGGGGGACGACGACCGCGCCGGCCTTGAGGATGCCGTAGTAGGCGATGATGAACTGGGGGGTGTTGGGGAGCAGCAGCGCGACCATGTCCCCTTTCCGGACGCCCAGGCTGCGCAGGGCGTGGGCGAAACGGTCGGAGCAGTCCTTGATGCGGCGGTAGGTCTCCCGGCGGCCGAAGAAGCAGGTGCAGGGCCTGTCGGGCGTGGCGGCGGCGGTGTCGTCCAGCAGGCGGTAGAGGGGGATGCGGGGGTAGTCTATGTGGTGGGGCACGTCCGCATCATAGAATTTGAGCCAGGGGCGTTCCATGTCGCACCTCCTGGAAAGTCCGTGAAAATCGGCGTTCATCTGCGTCCTATTCCAGCGCCAGCAGCGCCGCCCCGTAGGCGCCCATCAGTTGGGGATGGCGGGGGAGGACGACCTGCTCCCCCGTCTCCTCCTCCAGCATCCGGCGGACCGCCGGGTTGCGGACGACGCCGCCGGAGAGCATCAGCGGGGGCCGGAGCCCCACGGTGCGGATCATCGCCACGACCCTCCGGACCAGCGCGCGGTGGAGCCCCCGCAGGATGGGCCCGACCCCCACGCCGTGGGCAATGAGGGAGACGACCTCCGACTCGGCGAAGACGGTGCAGGTGCTGGAGATGGAGACTTCCTCCGTCGCGGCCAGGGCCTCTTCTCCCATTCGCTCCAGCGGGACGCCCATCCGGTGGGCGGTGTTCTCCAGAAACCGGCCAGTCCCGGCGGCACACTTGTCGTTCATCACGAAGTCCAGCACTTCCCCCCGGGGGCCGATGGCGATGACTTTGCTATCCTGCCCGCCGATATCCACCAGCGTCCCGCCGTGGCCCAGTTCCCGAAAGACCCCGCGGGCGTGGCAGGTGATCTCGGTGATCCGGCGGGTGGCCTGCCGGACCAGCCCGCGGCCGTATCCGGTCGCGACGAGGGGAACTCCCTCCAGGGAGCCCAGCGCCTCGCGGGCCAGAGCCAGGAAGCGGTCCACCTGCTCCTCTACCCGGACCTGGGTCGGCTCCAGGTGGTGCCAGAGCATCCGGCCATCGCCGTCCACGGCGACGATCTTCGCTGTCGCCGCGCCGATATCTATTCCCAGCGCCAGAAAGGCGGGCATTGCCTACCACTCAATCCCGTCCCGGGCCAGCACCCCCTGCTGATAGTAATGCTTGATCTCCCGCATCTCCGTCACCAGGTCGGCCCGGTCTATCAGTTCCTGGGGGGCCCGTCGGCCGGTCAGGATCACTTCCACCCCTTCGGGCCGCTGGTCCAGGAACGCCATCACCTCTTCCAGCGTCAGCAGGCCGAACCAGAGGGCCACGTTGACCTCGTCCAGGACAACGATGTCGTAGCGGCCGGAGAGCATAGCCTCCCGCGCCCGCTCCAGCCCCCGGCGGGCCATCGCGACCTGCTCCGGCGTAATCTGGTCCCGCCGCACCCAGCAGTTGGGGTCGCCATATTGCTCCACGGTGATCAACGGATGGGCCCGCAGGGCCTCCAGTTCGCCGTAGGGACGGCCCTTCATAAACTGACCGATGTAGGTCCGCAGGCCGTGTCCGGCGGCCCGCAGCGCCAGGCCCAGAGCCGCTGTCGTCTTGCCCTTGCCGTCTCCGGTGTAGACCTGAACGTAGCCTTTCTCCATAGTGTCCTGTCCGCTATCGCCGGTATTCCAGCAAGCGTCCCTCCCGGATCGCGATGCGCTCCATATAGCCCAGAAGCCAGCGGGCCGCGATCAGGAAGACGACCGTCAGCAGGCTCAGCACGACGACTTCCACCGCGACGGGGAGAAACCCCTGGACGGCGGCAGAGGGGAAGAGGAGTTGCCGCATCGCGTCCAGCCCCAGCGTCAGCGGGATGATGGAGGCCACCGCGGCGACCCAGAAGCCGAGGTTTTTGACGGGGAAGTAGAAGCCGGAGAGCAGGTAGATGGGCTCCTGAGCCAGGTTGGCCAGATGCCACGCCTCCCGCCCCCAGAGCAGGAAGAGGGAAGCCGTCATCATCCCCAGCCCGTAGAGGGCGGCGAGGGTCAGGAGAAACACGGCGATCAGGGCGGGGACGCTCCCGACCGTATACTGGACGTGAAAGAGCAGGCTGCCGACGATCAGGATGGCCGCCGCTCGCAGCGACGTCCCGATGATGCCTCCCACGGCCATCCCCAGAAGAATCGCCATCATGGAGTTGGGGGCCATAATGTAGAGGGCCAGGTTGCCCGACTCCTTCTCCCAGTACAACTGGCTGGACATGCTCCAGAGGACGTTGAGCCAGAAGGCCGTCATCGCCCCGCCAATGACGACAAAGCCCACGTACTCATCCGACGCGCCGATGGCCCGGTAGACGAAGACGTAGGCGGAGACGGCCAGGACGGAGAGGAAGACGTCAAAGAAGATCCACGACCGTTCCCGCTGCTGCCCGATGACGCGGGGATAGGCGCGGGCGATCACAGTTTTGACGAACAGCCGCCATCCACCGACTTTGGGGACCGGCTTCAGGGAGAGCGACATCTCACGACTCATCCGGCCCCTCCACTGCTTCCTCCGACTCTGCCAGAGGACGCCCCACCAGTTCCACAAAAACGTCCTCCAGCGTCGGCTCTCGCTTGGTCAGGTGGCGAACACCGATCGCCCACTCGCTCAGCGCCTGAATCACGCTGGGCAGGACGGAGTCCTCCGCGAGGACCAGGTTCAACCGCGCGACCCCGTTCGTTTCGGAGAGCAGGGCCTTGCGAACGCCGGGGATGGCTTCCAGCATCGCGGCCGTCAGGCCGTTGGGAGCGGTGATCTCTATGTCAAACAGGGCCTCCCGCTGAAGCCGCCGCTTCAGCACCTCCGGCGAGTCGCAGGCCAGCACCCGCCCCTGGCTGATGATGGCCACCCGGTCACAGAGTTCGTCCGCTTCCACCATGTAGTGGGTGGTCAGGAGGATCGTCCGGTCGGGGTGGAGGTCCAGCCATTCCCGGATGAACCGCCGGACGTCGCGCGCGGCGTTCACGTCCAGCCCCAGCGTCGGCTCATCCAGAAAGAGGATCTCCGGGTCCGTCAGGAAACCCCGGACGATGTTCATCTTCTGCCGCAGACCGGTGGAGAGGTCGGACGATTTGGTGTGGATGCGGTCGGCCAGCCCGATACGGCGGAGGAGTTCCTCAATACGCCGATTCGCCTCGCGGGAGGGGAGGCCGTAGAACTGGGCAAACATCCAGAGGTTCTCCCGGACGGTGAGGAGGCCATAGCCGGAGGCCTCGCCGCCGGAGACCATATTGATGCGGGGGCGGATTTTCTGCGGCTCCCGTACAACATCAAACCCTGCAACCCGCGCCCAGCCGGTGGTGGGAGCCAGGAGCGTGGTCAGAATCTTGATCAGCGTTGTTTTCCCCGCGCCGTTGGGCCCCAGCAGGCCGAAGAGTTCGCCTCGCGGTATCTGCAGGTTGACGTCCCGCAGCGCAACGATCTCCCGACGGATTTTCCGCTCCCGCCGATTGCGGATGGTATAGACTCGCCCCAGGTTGTGCGTCTCTATGGCCCAATCGGAACTCATTTCCTTTCCCTCGCCGGGCAACTCTGGTGGACTCATCTTCCACACCCGGCGCGGTCTATTGTACCCTCTTCTGCCCATTCGCGCCAGTTGCCCGACGGGTTGATAGGTGCCCTGCGCTGCCCCCCTTTGACGCAAGGTGAACCCTGCGCCCTTGCAGCGCCAGATTCATCCCTTGACAATTTCCCGTTCTGTGGTATAAAAAGGGCCAAACCTGTGCAGGGGTTGCCATGAACCTCTTCGTGTGCCGAAACTCCCGACGAGCCCGATCCAAGCGCCCCCCGACCTCCGGGGCTCTGGGGAGTTTCGCGCCGCGCCGACCCCCACAGGCCATAGTCCACCTGTAGCCATTTCCAGGTTTTGTGAAAAACCGACTCCCCAGAGCGGGGAGTCGGTTTTTTTTATCCCCATATCAGGAGGTGCAGGATGACCGCTCAATGTCCCGAATGCGCAGCCGAACTGACCCTGGCGCCAGACGTGGAGGTCGGGGAGATCGTGCTCTGCCCCGACTGCGGCGCCGAACTGGAGGTGCGGGGCCTCAACCCCGTCGTTCTGGAACTGGCCCCACAGGAGGAAGAGGACTGGGGAGAGTAGAATGCGCGTGGGAATTCTCTGTTCCCGCATCCGCGTGGAGGAGAAACTGCTGTTCCAGGCGTTCCGGGAACGGGGCGTGGAGGCGGAGCGGATCGCCGACGAGGGGATCCTGCTGGGGCTACCGGGCACTCCCCCGCTCCTCCTGCCGAAGTCGGAGGAGGGGCGGGGACACGTCCCCTCCCCCCTGGGCTCCTGCGACGTGGTCCTGATCCGCTCCCTGAGCCACTCCCGGGCCCTCTACGCCAGCCAGATGCTGGGCGCCGGCGGGGTCCCCGTCGTGAACGCCCCCGAGGTGATCGCCGTCTGCGGCGATAAACTGCTCACCAGCCTGGCGCTGGCCCGGCACGGCGTCCCCACCCCCAGGGTGCGCGTCGCCTTCTCCCCGGAGGCCGCCCTGGCCGCGATGGAGGAGATGGGCTACCCCGTCGTCCTCAAGCCCCTGAACGGCTCCTGGGGACGCCTTCAGGCCAAAATCAACGACCGGGACGCCGCCGAGGCCATCCTGGAGCACAAGCATACCCTCGGCGGGGATCTTCACCCCGTCTTTTCCATCCAGGAGTACATCCCCAAACCCGGGCGGGACATCCGCAGTTTCGTCGTGGGGGGAGAGACCATCGCCGCCATCTACCGGGTCTCCCCCCACTGGATCACCAACACCGCCCGGGGCGCCCAGGCCCTCCACTGCCCCGTAACGCCGGAAATTGACCAAATCTCGCGGGCGGCTGCGGCGGCCGTGGGCGGCGGCGTCGTCGCCGTGGACATCCTGGAGGCCCCCGACGGCCGTCTGCTGGTCTCCGAGGTCAACCACACCCCGGAGTTCCGCAACAGCATCGCGCCGACCGGGGTGGACATCCCCGGTCGCATCGCCGACTACGTGCTGGAGGTCGCCATGAAGTCGGAACGATAAAGCTGGGCATCCTCTGCTCCCGCATCCGGCCAGAGGAGAAGGCGATCTTCCGCGCCCTGGCGGCCCGCGGCGTCCCGTTTGACCGCCTGGACGACGGGTCCTTGTCCCTGGCCCTCCACACCGACGGCGTGGGCCAGCGGTACCACCTGGTCTGGAGCCGGCTGCTCGGTCATACCCACGCCCAGTATCTGGTGGACCTTTTCCACGGG
>DAOUBO010000557.1:0-3676 GCA_034432695.1 Anaerolineae bacterium
GGGCGCGGAGGCACGGTGGGATGCTCCCACGGGGGCACGGAGGCACGGTGGGATGCTCCCACGGGGGCACGGGGGCACGGTGGGATGCTCCCACGGGGGCACGGAGGCGCAGAGATGTTTCTGCGTCTCCGTGTCTCTGTGGCTCTGTGAGAGAACAACACCGCCTTGAGTGTGCCCGACCGCAGTGGGCAGGTTTCGCATGGGGGCAAAAACGCTGCTGGGAGTCGTCACGGCCCTCCTGGCCGCGCTGATCCTGACCTTCCCTCCCGCCGACCCCGACCTCTGGTGGCATCTCCGCAACGGGAAGGAAATGGTTCAGCGCGGGGAGGTTCTCACGCGCGACGTTTTCTCCTACACCCGGTTCGGAGAGCGGTGGATCAACGTCTTCTGGCTCCCCGACCTCCTGCTCTACGGGCTGTATCGGCTGGGCGGCGCCCTCGCGCTCGCGCTGGTTCCTCCCCTGATAGGCGCTGGCGTCTTCGGCCCTCTCTGGGGAGAGCGCCCGGAGGCCCCTTTTCTGCGCTCGCTGGGGATCGTTCTGGCGGCCACGGCCGCCGCGCCCTTCTGGGCCCCGCGTCCTCAACTGGCCTCGTACCTGCTGCTGGCCATCCTGCACCGGTGGCTCCGGCGGTCCGACGATCGGGCCTGGCGCATCCCCCTGCTCTTCCTGCTCTGGGGAAACGTACACGGCGGGTTCATCTGGGGTTTCCTGCTTCTGCTGGCCTGGGGCGCCGGCGGCCTGGTGGAACGGGCGCTGGCCCGGCCCGGCGCGCCGACGTGGAAGGCGCTCCGCACGCTGGCCCTGGCAACCTTGGCCTCCGCCCTTGCGGTGATGGTCAACCCCAACGGGGCAGCCGTCTGGACGCTCCCCTTTCACACCGTCCGGGTCTCTCTGGAGATCCAGGAATGGCGCTCTCCGGATTTCCATCAGGCCTCCATGCACCCGGTCCTCTGGCTGCTGTTCCTGTACGTCGCTGGCCTGGCCTGGGGCCGGAACGGTCCGATCCCGGCCGCGGAAATTCTGAGCGTCCTGGGCTTTGCCTATATGGGCTTCGTCTCTCAGCGCGCCCTGGGGCCCTTCGTCGTGGTGACGACGCCCTGGGTGCTGGACCGCCTCGCTGGGGCGGTGGGGGAAGGGCCGCGCCTTTCGGGCCCCCGGACAGAGCCAGGGCCGGCGCGGCGGGCGCTGAACCTGACTCTGGCTGCCCTTCTGGCCCTGGCCGTCCTGGGGCGGGCGTACCTGGCCTCCCGGCCAGAGGCGGTGGAGAAGGGCTACCCGGTCCAGGCGGTGGCGTGGCTTCTGGCCCACCGCCCTCCAGGGCCCCTCTTCAACTCCTATAACTGGGGCGGCTACCTCACCTGGGCACTGCCCGAATACCCCGTCTTCATTGACGGCCGCGCCGACCTCTACGGGGAGGACCTCATCGGGCAATGGTGGGAGGTCGTCAGCGCAGGGCCGGGGCACCGGGAAATCCTGGACCGCTGGGGCGTGCGGTTGGTGTTGCTGGAGGTGGATCACCCTGTTGTGGAGCGTCTTCCCGAGGAGGGCTGGCGGATTCTGTACCGGGACGAGACGGCCGTCGTTCTGGGGCGGGAGGAGGTGCGATGAGGGGGCAAAATCGTGCCATCCCGACCTTCCCGCTGGTTCTCTGGGGCATACTGCGGGGGCTTTCCTGCATCATCGGCGCCTTCGCCTCCTCCCTGCGCCCGCTCACGGACCTGGAACGGCGGGTCCCGCTGTGGCCGCCGGAGCGCCCGTTCGCTCTCTGGCTGGAGCGGGCTCTGGTGGCTCCGTGGGCCCGCTGGGACGCGCTCTGGTACGAACGCATCGTCGCCTTCGGCTACCGCCCCGACGACGGGACCGCCCAGTTCCACCCCCTGTATCCCTGGCTGGCGGTGCCGCTGGCCCGCCTGGGAATCCCGCCGATGCTGGCCCTGCTTCTGGTCAGCACGCTGGCCGCGCTGGGCGCGCTGATCGCCTTCCACCGACTGGCGGAGCGGGAGGTGGGGCCGCTGCGGGCGCCGTTCAGCACGCTGATCTTCGCCCTTTTCCCCGTCTCGTTCATTCTGTTTGCCCCCTATCCGGAGGGGCTCTTCCTGCTCTGGGCGGTGCTGGCGCTGACATGGGCCCGGGAGGGGCGCTGGTGGGCCGCCGGGATCGCCGGCGGGCTGGCCGCGCTGACCCGCCAGCAGGGGATTTTCCTGGCCTTCCCGCTGGCCTGGGAACTCTGGAAGGCCCGGCAACAGCGGGGGATGGAATGTCGTCCCGCGCACGGGCTCTCGCTCCTTCTGGTGCCCCTGGGATACGGGCTCTGGACGGCCTACCGCTTTCTCGTTCTGCGGGACGCGACGCCCGATTTCTCCTCCGTCCACGGGCTGATCTATTCCCTCCTGGTCTCGCCCAGCGCCAGCCAGGTGGTCCCCGTCCAGTCGTTTCTCTGGCCCTGGGAGGCCCTCCGGCGGGCCGTCGCGCACGTCGCCCGGACGGGGGATATGGCCACCGTCTACGACCTGGTCCTGGCGGGGGTCTTCCTGCTTCTGGCGGCGATCTCCTGGCGCTCCCTGCGCGGGAGCGACCGGCTCTATGGGGCTGTCACCGTGCTGGCGGCCTTCTCGTACCACACCGGCCCATTGCACCCGTATATGGGCCTCCCCCGCCACCTGCTGCTGGCGTTCCCGGTCTTCCTGCCGCTGGGGGCGACCGTCCGCCGCCGCTGGCAGCGCGGGAGCGCGGCGGCCCTGGCCACCGTCGGGTGGCTTATGGTCGGCGTCCTGTACGTTCTGGAGGCCTGGGTACCGTGAGAGGTAAAGAGCCCCGGGAGCGGACAAAGTCCGTGCTTTCTCTGCTCCTCTTCGCGCTGGCGGTCCTGGAGGCCCTGTACCTGGCCGGGGCCCTTCGTTTCGCCGGGCTCTTTCCCGCCGTCGGCGCCGACTTCCGCGCGCTCTACGCGGCCGCCCGCATCGCCCGGAAGCAGGGGTTTTCCCCCATTTACGACCTGGAGCGCCATCTCCCCATCCAGCAGGCCCTCTGCCGGGTGGCCGGACCGAACGCGCCCTGCGTGCTGATCCCGATGGTCTTCCTGCCGGTCTTCCTCCTTCCCGTTCTCCCCCTGACCTTCCTGGGCCCCGTCCCGGCCTTCGCCGTCTGGTCCGGGCTGAACGTCCTCGGCGTTCTGCTGATCCTGCGCCCGTGGGCGCGGGGCCTTCCGTCGTCGGATCGGCGCCGGGCGCTGGCGATGGCGCTGTTCTCTTTCCCCGTTTTCTCCAACCTGCTGTGGGGCCAGAGCAACCTCTGGCTGATGCTCTGCGTGGCGCTCTTTCTGCGGGAATGGGGGCGAGAGCGCCCCCTCCGGGCCGGCCTGTGGGCCAGCGGCCTCCTGCTGAAACCCCAGACGACGGTCCTGCTGGTCCCCGCGCTGGCGCTGGCGCGCCGGTGGGACATCCTGGCTGGTCTGGCGGGAGGGAGCGTTGTGCTCTTCGGGGCATCGCTGCTCCTGGTTGGGCCCTCCGGGATGGCGACCTGGGCTGGGATTCTGACGGGCTTCTCCTCCCCCGCCCCTGCCCTGGTTCCGGAGGTGGTGGGTGCGGAGACGATGATCAACTGGCGGTCCATCGGCCTCCTGCTCTCTGGGGCCCTGCCCCCCCCGCTGGCCTGGGGGCTGGCGGGGGCGGGGAT
>DAOUBO010000558.1:0-4647 GCA_034432695.1 Anaerolineae bacterium
GCGGCCGCGCCCTGGTCCACCTCCTGGACGCCCTGCAATCCTTTGTCCGGGTGCCGCCAGACCTGTGGCCATGTGCGCGCCCCGTCCTGGCCGACGCCGACGTCATCATCACCGAGCCGCAGCCCTATTCCTACATCGGCGGCGACGTCATCACCATCACCGGAAGCGCCAAAGGCGGCGACTTCGCCTTCTACCGCATCGCCGTCGGCGAGGGGATGAACCCCACCGAGTGGATCCAGATCGGCCCCGACCACTACAACCAGGTGGACCACAACGTCCTGGAGTACTGGTATCTGGCGGGCTTTGAGGGGCTCTACACCCTCCAGTTGACGGTGGTGGACCACAGCCAGGCCGTCCGCCAGTACGCCATCCAGGTGACGGTGGACCACACCCCGCCGACGGTGAAACTGACCAACCCGGAGCCGGGCAAGGAGTACATCCTCGGCAAGGACGAGTGGGTCAACATCAACGCCGACGTTCGGGATAACTACGCCATCGCGCGGGTGGAGTTCTATCGGAACGACGAGGAACAACCCTTTGCCGTCCGGACCATCTCGCCCTACAACGTCAACTGGTGGATCAAGGAGACGGGCGAACAGCGCTTCCGCGCCGTCGTCTACGACGCGGCGGGGAACCGCGCGGAATCCGAGGTGGTCACCGTCAGGGTGAAGCCGAAAGAATAGAAATGAGCCGACGGTATCGGGACTGGCTGGCCCAGGCAGAGCGGGACCTGGCGGCTGCGGAGAACAGCATCCGGGCCGGATACTACGAGTGGGCCGCCTTCCAGGCCCAACAGGGGGCCGAAAAGGCCCTCAAGGCCCTCCTCCGCTATCACCACCATGAGGCGCGCGGGCACACCCTGGTCCACCTCCTGGACGCCCTGCAATCCTTTGTCCCGGTGCCGCCAGACCTGTGGCCATGTGCGCGGGAACTGGACCGGCACTACATCCAGCCCCGATATCCCAACGGGTTCGCCACCGGGCATCCGGCGGAGTTTTACGATTCGGAAACGGCCCAACGGGCCCTGGAGTATGGACGGAAAATCCTCCGCTTCGTCCAGCAGCACCTTGCCTGATGTTCCCCAGCGGGCATCGGTGGAGCGGTTCCTGGAGAAGGTCCGTCGACTGGACCCCCTCCTGGTGGTCCTTTTTGGCTCCCTGGCCACGGGCGACTACACCTCCTCCAGCGACGCCGATGTGCTGGTCGTCCTGCGGCAGCCCGTGGAGTGGGAGACAGTCTATGCCTGCAGCGACGGCATCGTCCAGCCCGTCGTGGTTACCTGGGACGAACTCCTCGCCCAACTGGACTCGGGGGAGCCCTTCTTTCACGAAATTCTTGCGGAGGGCGTTGTCCTTCTGGACTCGGGCGTTTACGAGGCAGTGCGGCGCCGGGCATCCGCCGCCGCCCGGAGATGGGGCCTGGAGCGCACCCCCGGCGGCTGGAAGTGGCGTTGATTCCCGGAAAATCCGTGTCCCGCTTTCATAAGACTTCATCGGAAATAGCGTTGGGCAAGCAAAGGGCGCAAGTATTTAAGAAATCCGCGCCTGTCCGCGTTTATCCGCGTCCTATTTCCGATAAAGTTTATAACCCATTCCGCGCGGAGGCCAACAATGCAGGAAACCCTGGACCGGATTCGGGCCCTGAAAGAGCAGTGGCTGCCCGACCTCTTCGGGCGCCGCAACGTCGTTGCCTGTGGCATCGGCTACAAAATCCGCGGCGGCACCCAGACCCATGAGTTGAGCCTGGTCGTCTCGGTGACCCACAAGGTTCCCGCCGCCAACCTGCTGGCCGAGGATCTCATCCCGCCCCAGATTGAGGGCGTCCCCACCGATGTGGTGGAATTGGGTGTCCTGCGGGCCTTCTCGGACCCTGCGGAGCACAGAAAACGTCGGCGGCCTGCCGTCCCTGGTATCTCCATCGGCCATCTTCACATCAGCGCCGGAACCTTTGGCTGTCTCGTCCGGCGGGGGGACGACCTCTTCATCCTCTCCAACAACCACGTCCTCGCTGACGTCAACCGGGCCCGCCCTGGTGATCCCATCCTCCAGCCCGGCCCCTCCGACGGGGGGACCCAGCCGGTGGACCGGATCGCCGTTCTGGAGGAATTCGTCCCCCTGGACTTTGGCACGGCGGAGCCCACCTGCCCCCTGGCCGGCCTGGCCGCGAAGGGGTTGAACGCCCTGGCGAAACTCCTGGGCTCCTCCTACCGCTTCCAGCCCATCGTCCAGACCCCGGGGATCAACCGCGTGGACGCCGCGATCGCCCGCCCTCTCCAGCCCGACCTGGTCTCTCCCGAGATCCTGGAGATCGGGGCCCCCGTGGGCGTTGGCGAAGCGATGCTGGGGATGACCGTCCAGAAGAGCGGCCGGACCACGGGTTACACCACCGGCACCATCACCCAGATTGACGCCACCGTCCGGATAGACTACTACGGCCCGCAGGCCACCTTTGGGGGGCAACTGGTCGCCACGCCGATGAGCCAGCCCGGCGATTCCGGCTCCGCCGTCCTGGATATGGAGCGGCGAGTGGTGGGCCTGCTCTTCGCCGGCTCCGACGCTGCCACCATCATCAACCCCATCGCCGACGTCCTCTCCGCCCTGCGCGTGGAACTGGTGACCTGAGGAAGGGCCACGAATGGCACGGATTGGGGGTTTGTGGGCCACGAATTTCACGAATTTCACGGATTTGTAGGAAAATCCGCGTGAATCCGCGTTCATCCGCGTCCGCCCGTACAGGCATAGAAAAATCCGTGCGAATCTGCGTTCATCCGCGTCCACTTCCCGATGGAACGAGTCACCGAAAACGGCATCGTCTACTACCGCTTCGGTTTCCTGGCCGACGCAGGGGTGACCCACGCGTTTCTCACCCGCCTGGGCGGCGTCAGCCGGGGGCCCTACGCTACCCTCAACCTGGGCCATACCGTCGGCGACGATCCGGACGCCGTCCGGGAAAATCACCGCCGGGTCTTCGTCCTCTTCGGCCTGCAGGGGGAGCGGGTGGTCCGCCCCTACCAGGTCCACAGCGCCCACGTTCGCCCGGTCGGACCGGAGCACGGCGGGACGGTCCAGAGCCAGACCGATGGCCTGCTGACCACCGCGCCCGGCCTGGCCCTCCTCTTCCGCTTCGCCGACTGCGCGCCCATCATCCTCTTTGATCCCGTCCGGCGGGCCGTCGGGCTCGTCCACGCGGGGTGGCGCGGCCTGGCGCGGGGGATCCTCCACGCCGCAGTGGAAGCCTTCGCCCACCACGCCCGAAGCCGGCCGGAGGACCTCTGGGCCAGCATCGGCCCCGCCATAGGCCCCTGCTGCTATGAGGTGGGGGCGGAGGTCGCGGAGGCGGTCGGGCGGGTTCTGCCCCCGGACGCCAACGTCGTCCGCCGAAAGGACGGCCGCCTCTACCTGGACCTGCCGGGTGCGGCCGCGGCGCAACTGACGGCCCTGGGCGTCCGACGGGTGGAGCACTCTGGCCTCTGCACCGCCTGCCGAACCGACGAGTGGTTCTCCTACCGCGCTGAGGGGGGCCGGACCGGCCGCTTCGGCGCCTTCGTGATGCTGGAACCCTGATCCCACCCTGCATCCTGCGCCCTTCCGATGAGCGCCATCGCCTTCACCCTCCTGGCAACCGACGGCCGGGCCCGCGCGGGCCTGTTGCGGACTCCCCACGGGGAGATCCCGACCCCTGTCTTTATGCCCGTGGGCACCCAGGCCACCGTCAAAGCCATGTCCCCTCGCGACCTGAAGGACGTGGGGGCAACGATGATCCTCGCCAACACGTACCACCTCTACCTCCGCCCCGGCGATGAGCGCATCGCCCGGCTGGGGGGCCTGCACCGCTTCATGGCCTGGGATGGCCCCATCCTGACCGACTCCGGCGGCTACCAGGTCTTCAGCCTGGCCCGGATGCGCCGGGTGGATGCCGACGGCGTCACCTTCCGCTCCCACATAGACGGCTCCGAACACCGCTTCACGCCGGAGAAAGTGATCGCCATCCAGGAGAACCTGGGCGCGGACATCATCACCTGCCTGGACGAGTGCGCGCCGCCGACGGACTATGAGTACAACCGGCAGGCGCTGGAGCGGACCCATGCGTGGGCCCGACGCTGCCGGGAGGCCCACCGCCGGGACGACCAGGCCCTTTTCGGCATCGTCCAGGGCGGCGTCTTTCCGGACCTGCGGGAACGGTCCGCCCGCTTCATCGCTGGCCTGGGGTTTGACGGCTACGCCATCGGCGGGCTGAGCGTCGGTGAGCCGAAGGAACAGACCTACGCGGTGCTGGAGTGGATGGACGACCTGCTCCCCGCCGACCGCCCCCGCTACCTGATGGGCGTGGGAACGCCCCAAGACCTGGTGGAAGGCGTGGCTCGGGGGGTGGATCTGTTTGATTGCGTCCTGCCGACCCGGATGGGCCGCAACGGCGGCGCGCTGACCCGCTGGGGACGTCTCAACCTGCGCAACGCCTGCTACGCGGACGACCCCTCTCCGCTGCTTTCGGACTGCACCTGCTACACCTGCACCCACTTCAGCCGGGCCTATCTGCGCCATCTGGTCCTGGCCAACGAGATCCTGGGCGCGCATCTGCTCACCCTGCACAACCTGCACCTGATGCTGACCATCGCGCGGGAGATCCGGGAGGCCGTCCTTACAGGCG
>DAOUBO010000559.1:0-6920 GCA_034432695.1 Anaerolineae bacterium
GCCCCCGCGCCGCTTGGGCGCGAAGGCCGCAGGCTGGCCGCCAGCCAGGTCAGGTAGGAGACGACGAGGAGACCGACGGCGCGGGCGATGCTGTGGCCCCGGTCGGCGAGGCGGGGCAGGGCCCGCCAGAGGAGGGGATAGGCCAGCCACCCCAGCGCCGAGGCCGTCAGGTACCAGACGAGAGCGGCCAGGAGCGAGGAGCGGTTGACGGGGCTCTCCCGGTCAAACATCGCCGACCACGTCCCCCCCGCTTGCTGCTGAGCCCAGGTCGCGGGGTCCAGAAGGGGTCGGCGTCCCCCCTCGCCTCCGCTCCCCAGGGGGAGAAGCCGCCGGAGGAACCGCTCCCACGTTCGGCGGGTCTCCTCCTTCGGCGTTACCCAGAGGACGTTCTCCACCAGGGAGGGAGGAAGCAGGGCTTCGGCCCGCTCGCGGGAGTAGGCAGGGGTCTTCCGGAAAATCAGGACGCGGGGGTGGTCGTAGACGCTGAAGGCTTCCTCCGCGGGGGGCAGGTATACGGAGATGGGGGCCGCCCGGTACTGATAGGCCGCTTCGGGAACCGGGAAGGGTTCTTCCGTATCCGGGAACTGGAAGGGGCCGAGGGCCGGGTAGGAGGTGAAGTCCGCCACCAGTTCAAACCCCAGCGCGCCGCTGAAGAGCGCCCGGTAGTAGGCGATCGTCAGGGGGTAACGGGTGGGCAGTCGGACGACGGAGGCATAGATGCGGTTGGAGCCGATGATGATGTAGTCGGCCTCGTCCAGCCAGTTCAGCAGGTCCTCCCGCTTCTGGGGAGTGTCTTCGTAGTAGAGTTGGAGGGTTCCGTCGGAACTGGTGGAGAGGCTCCGATACATCCCGCCGAAGGGGTCCTTGCCGTCCACCCGGAGCGGAGGGGGCCAGTCCCAGTGCTCCGTTGCCAGGACGGAGCCGGTGGGGATGTGGGCGAAGATCCAGCGGGAGGCGGCGATGCGGGTGTGCGGCCGCCGGTAGACGGAGGTGAAGGCCAGGGCCCACAGGGCGGTGGTCAACAGTATGGTCGCCAGGAGCAGGGGGCCGACGGCGGCCCGGAGCGTGCGGGCCCTCGCGCGCTCCGCCTGGCTCCAGGCGCAAAGGCGGACCAGAAGCCAGGCCGCCAGCAGGACGAAGGCCGGGTAGACGGGGAGGAGGTAGCGGACGGATTTGACCCACTGGGTGCCCTGGTAGAGGAAGTAGCCCGTCCCCCAGAGCCAGGGGATGAGGAGCGGGTCCGCAAGGAGGGCGGGAGTTCCCTCCCGACGTCGGCGGCGGAGAAGAAGGGCCCCAGCAGCGGCCCAGCCCGCCCATGCCGTCAGCCCCAGGGGGAGGCCCATGCCCCAGAAGACCATGTTGATCCACGGGAAGGCCAGCGGCAGCCGGTTGGTCCACTGGTGGCCGGGGTAGGTATCCACCGCGCCGGACATCAGGCCCCGCACTTCGGCCATATTCTGGAGCCACCGGGGGTTGAGCCGGAGGCCGAAGAGGCCCGGCCCCAGGAAGGCGTAGGGCTGGGCCAGGCGGAAGGCCAGGAACGCGCCGGCCAGCGCGGGGAGGCCCAGGAGGGCGAGGCGGCCTGCAACGGAGTGCGCGCGGCGGGGGGCGTTGCGGATCAGGTGGATCAGGGCAGCGAAGGCCACCAGTAGCCCCAGGGGCCAGACGCTGATCTTGCAGGCGACCCCCAGTCCCGTCGTCAGGCCGGCCAGGAAGGCCAGGGGGATGCTCCACCGCAGGCTCTGCGCCTGGGCCAGGGTCAGCGCCAGATAGAGCGTCGCGGCGACGAAGAAGTTGGCAAAACTGTCCACCGTGTAGAAGTGGGCCTGCTGGATGGGGAGGACGGTCAGGGCGTAGAGGAGGGCGGACAGGAGCGGCAGGGCGGGGGCGTTCCCTCCGCGGGCCAGCGCCCGCGCGGCCAGGAGGACAAAGAGGATGCTACCAGTATCAAAGAGGGCGGAGAGGAGCCGTCCCAGGTGTCGGGCGCCCGTCCCGCTGAACGCGCCGGGCCAGCAGGCCGCCGGGCTCCCCAGGAGAACGGGGGCCAACCAGCGGGCCGGCAGAGAAACCGCCTCTCCATCCCGGCAGCCCCGGTCCAGCGCCTCTCCGACGGCCCGGGTCAGAAACAGGGGGAAAGTCCCGTAGACGAAGAAGCCATAGCCGCGGTTGTGGGGATTCAGCGGGGAGTGGGCCGTATCCAGATAGAGTTTCGGCGAGTTGGGCCACCGGATCGCGGCCGTTACCTGGCGCAGGAACTCCTCGTCGGGGTGGATGGGCTGTCCTTCGCCCCAACCCAGCCCCACGAGCCGGAGGGCAAGGGCGAGCAGCAGGATGCCTATCAGGAGAAACGCGTTCCGACGCCCCAATCTTGCCTCCTTGTGGCATATGCAGGGTGCGGAACAGTATAGCACAAACCATGCAGATAGCAACGGCCCTGGGGAAACGGATATCGCGTATCGCGTATCGCTTATCGCGTATCGCTTATCGCGAATCGCGAATCGCGTATCGCGTATCGCTTATCGCGAATCGCGAATCGCTTATCGCAAATCGCTGATCGCCATTGCGCGGGTTGCAGAGGGCGGGGGGGGCGGGGAATCGGGGGATCGGGGAATTGGAGAATCAGAGAATTGGAGAATCGGAGAACCGGGGAATCCGCCAGCAGGCCGGGAAAGCCCCGCCGTAGACTCCTTGAAAACGGACGCAGATAAACGCAGACCAAACGCAGATTCTCCTATCATCACCCCTCACCCTTCACCCCCATAGGCGCAAATGTAAGCAGGGGTTTCCCCCTGCCGCCTCCTGTATCCTCACCCCTCCCCCGCCGCCTTCGGCGGCCCCCCTCTCCTGACAGGAGGTCAGGGGGGTAGGGCAACTGCGAGCAGTTGCCCTACTCCATTATACCAGGGGGTTGGGGGGTGGGGTGAGGTAACAGCCTGCGCTACGGCGGTCGCCCCCTAATGGGGCAGGGGCAAGCCCTGCCCCTGCAGTCGGCACCTGGGGCGGCCAGCCGCCTCCGCACTGCCCTTAAGTTAACGCTTATGCCCTTCACCCCCTCGCCCGCCTCCTCCTGGTCAGGGGCCTCGTGCTCCTGGCCGACCTCCGATCGGGCCTCCGGGCCAGAACCGTCTGGAGGCGGTGGAGCCAGTCGTCCGGGGGACGCTGGCCGGGCTGGAGCGGGGGCAGATGGCCTCGGGCCCGGCCTTTGACGCGCTGGTGGAACGGCTGGAGGCGCTCTGCCGGCCCTTCGCACCGGGCCTGTACTGCCACCATATGGAGACCGCCCCGGTGGAACTGGCGGTGGACCTGGAGCGGCTGGCCCGGCAACTGGGCCGGGACCCCAACCGCTGGCTTCCCCAGGACCTCCCGGCGGTGCTGGATTACCTTCCGGCGGGGAAGCCGCTGGCCCTCTACGGGCGGGGGCCGAACTGGCTCTACGCCGCCCTGGCCGTCCACGCCCTGCCGGCCCCCCTTCTACCTCTTGACGTCCGCCTGGGATGGATTCTGCCCCCGAGTCTCCACTGCGGGACGGCGGCGTTCGGCCCGCTGCGCGCCTTCTTCTCGGCGCCGAGCGAGGCCCCGTACGCCCGGATGGACCTGATCCTGGCCGACGCCTATCTGGACATCACCGATCTGGAAGGGGCGACGCTTCCACCACCCCCGTCGGCGGGGATGATCGTCGGCAGCAGATTGCCCCTGTGGCTATGGGCCGCGCTGGCCCGCCTCTACGCCCCGCTGACGGACTGGCTGGCGGTTGCCCAGCCCCAACTGACCGCCGCCGGAGCGGGCTGGGCCGTCGTCGTCCACAGCCGGGGCGCCCCACCCCTCGGCTCCGCTCCGCCGATTTGACTTTCGGCCCAAGACGGTTATAATACACCGGAATAATTCCGGATGCCGCAAACCCTGGGAGGTGATGTGATGAAAAACCGCCTTGTGCTGATTGGGATCCTGATCCTCCAGGCCGTCGCCGTTGTGCTTTATCCTCTTTCCTTTTTCCGGGCGGCCCCCCAGGCAGCAGTCCTCCCTCCGACCCTTCTGCTCCTCTTTGGCCTTGCCCTCCTGGGAATGAACACCGGCGCTCTCACCCCGGTCGCCGGGCGGGTCTCCCTCGTCTTTGTCCAGGGGTTGAACGTGGTCATACGCCTGATGTCCATTCCGCCGCACCTTAAAACATCCGAGGAATGGAACTGGCCCTTTTTCATCACCGCTGTTCTCGGCATCGCTCTCTCCTGGCTGACCATCGTCTGGATGGAGCGACAGCACCCCCAGACCCTGCTCCTGCGAGCACAGCGGGAGGCGCAGGAGAAAGCGTAGAGGGCAGTCAACCGCGGTTTCGCGGGTCTACATGCCCTGCATATGGGCAGTTCTGACCCCCAAATACAAACTTGACGGACCCGTAGGTCGGATTGGCAATCCGACCTACCCGCAAAGCAAGTAGTCGGATTGGCAATCCGACCTACCCCCAGGGCAAGGTGCGTCGGATTGGCAATCCGACCTACCCCACGGGTAGAAATTATCTGCGAAAATCTGTGTAAATCTGCGTCCAGAGCAAAACTCGCCAGGGCATAGGTTCACAGAAAGGAGGTTATATTCCAATGACACGATGGGTCTACCTTTCCAGCACGGCCAATCAGGAACTGGCCCATGAAAGGGGGCGCCCCCTTTCTCTGGACGAGCGCAAAGCGATCCTGGGCGGCAAGGGGGCCGGCCTGGCCGATATGATGGAAGCCGGGCTCCCGGTCCCTCCGGGCTTTACCATCACCACCCAGGCCTGCGTTGCCTACATCAATGCCGGTAACCGCTTCCCCGATGGCCTCTGGGAGCAGGTGCTGGCGGCCCTGAAGCAGATAGAGCAGGAGACGGGCAAGAAATTCGGCGATCCCGCCAATCCCCTCCTGGTCTCCGTCCGCTCCGGCGCCAAGTTCTCCATGCCCGGCATGATGGACACCATCCTCAATGTCGGCCTGAACGACGAGACCGTCCAGGGGATGATCCGGCTGACCGGCAACGAGCGGTTCGGCTGGGATGCCTACCGGCGGCTTCTGGACATGTTCGGGCGGATCGCGCTGGGCATCCCCGAACACCGCTTCAGCGAGACGATGGAGGAGATGAAGGCCGAGCGGGGCGCCCAGGCGGATACCGACCTCACCGCCGAAGACCTGAAGGAACTGGTCGTGCGCTACAAGCAGATCTACCGCGAGGAACTGGGGCGGGATTTCCCGCAGGACCCGCTGGAGCAGTTGCGCATCGCGATTGAGGCCGTCTTCCGCTCCTGGATGGGCAAGCGGGCCGTGGACTACCGCCGTGCCGAGGGGATCCCGGACGACCTGGGGACCGCCGTCAACGTCGTCACGATGGTCTTCGGCAATATGGGCTGGGATAGCGGCACGGGCGTGGCCTTCACCCGCGACCCCGCCACCGGCGAGAAGCGGTTCTTCGGCGAGTACCCGCTGAACGCCCAGGGCGAGGACGTGGTGGCGGGCATCCGCACCCCGCGGCCCGTCGCGGAGATGCAGAAGGAACTCCCCGAGGTCTACGCCCAACTGGTGGAGATCGCCCAGAAACTGGAGCGGTACTACCGGGATATGCAGGACGTGGAGTTCACCATTGAGCGGGGGAAACTCTGGATGCTCCAGACCCGCTCCGGCAAGCGGACGGCCCGCGCGGCGGTCAAGATCGCGGTGGACATGGCCAACGAGGGCCTGATCACGAAAGAAGAGGCCGTGATGCGGGTCCAGCCGCGGGATGTGGACACGCTGCTGCACCCCCAGTTTGACCCGGCGGAGGTGGAGAAGGCGCGGGCCGAGGGGCGGCTTCTGGCGACCGGCGTCAATGCCTCCCCCGGTGCGGCCGTCGGCATGCTGGCCTTTGACGCCGACACCGCTGAGGCCTGGGGCAAAGAGGGCAAGCCTGTCATTATGATCCGCCCCGAGACCAAGCCCGACGACGTCCATGGGATGATCGCCTCCAAAGGCATCCTGACCAGCCGGGGCGGCGCCACGGCCCACGCCGCCGTCGTCGCCCGCCAGTTCGGCATCCCCGCCGTCGTCGGCGCCGGCGCCCTCCAGATAGACCTGGAGGCCCGTGAAGTGCGCGTCGGCGACAAGGTCCTGCGGGAGGGCGACTGGGCCTCCCTGGACGGCACCACCGGCGAGGTCTTTGAGGGGCAGATCCCCACCGTCTACCCGGACTTTGACCGGGAGGTGGAACTGCGCACCCTGCTGGAGTGGGCCGACGAGATCGCCGCCACCGAGGGCATCCGCCAGTGGCCGGAGGGGTACGAGGGCTTCCCCACCCGTGGCCTTCAGGTCTGGGCCAACGCCGACTACCCCAAGGACGCCCGCCGGGCCCGCGCCTACGGCGCCAGGGGCATCGGCCTCTGCCGCACCGAGCACATGTTCTTTGAGCAGGAGCGGCTCCCCTACGTCCAGGAAATGATCCTCAACGCCGAGGAGGCTCAGATACTCCTGGACCGACGGGACCGGCTCCAGGAGATGCTCCGGAGCGGCCGGGAGGACGGGCGGGTGCTCACTCCGGACCGCCGGGCCGAACTGGAGGCCGACCTGAGGGCGGTGGAGGCGGAAATCGCCGCGTCGCCCGCCGTCCAGAAGTATCTGGGCGCGCTGGAGAAACTCCTCCCCTATCAGCGCTCCGACTTCTACGGCCTCTTTGAGGCGATGGACGGCCTGCCGGTCATCATCCGCCTGATTGACCCGCCGCTGCACGAGTTCCTCCCCTCCCTGGAGGAACTGCTGGTGAAAGTCACGGAGATGCGGCTGAACAACCAGGAGGGGCCGGAGCGAGAGGAGGCGGAGCGGATGCTGGCGGCAGTCCGGCGAATGCACGAGGCCAACCCGATGATGGGCCTGCGGGGCATCCGGCTGGGCATCACCTATCCGGACATCACCAAGATGCAGGTGCGG
>DAOUBO010000560.1:0-9765 GCA_034432695.1 Anaerolineae bacterium
CCCTGGTTACCCCCCGGGCGGCGCCCCAAGAAGGGGATGGGGGCGGTAGCCTGTGGTCGCATCCCGTCCACTGGCCAATATCGGGATGATGGAGGCGGATAATAGTCCGGCCACAGCAGCGGGAAATTGTTCCAGGTTTCACCAGTCTCCCCTACCAGGCTCGGGTAAAGGTGGTACTCCGGCCCTCCTGGGACTGTATCCCGCCAGTAGAGTTGGACCAGCACCGGCCGGTCGGCCGGAACAACGGAGGGAAGGGCATCCCACCCCAGCAGGTGAAACTGGCCATCGTAAACAATCTGGGCCGGATGGGCCACGCCCCGAACCCCCCCGTCGGTCAGGCGGCGCGCATACACCGGCGGCAACTGAAACCGCTCCACCAGCAGAACGGCCACCGTGACCACCAGAGGAAAAGCAAGAAGCCAGCCCCAGGACTGCCCCTCCTGAACCTCCACCCGCCCAGCCGCCAGCGGCAGGGCATCCCCCGCCTCAGACCGAACTCCTGCGGCCCTGCTCCGCCGCCGGAGGAGCGCAGGGAGAAGGACAATCCCCGCCAGCGCCAGCAGCGAGAGCCCGGAAAGGACATCCGCCGCCCGCCGCAGCGGCGTCTCCCCAAAGCGAACGGCGATCCGGTGGCGGCCCGCCGGAACCGGGAAGGTGAACCGCCCCCACTCCGCCTCCAGCCTCACCTCCACCTCCCGGCCGTCCACCCAGGCCCGCCAGCCAGGATAGTAGAAACGGTTAACAACGACCTCAAACGGCCGGGGGCTCTCCACCCACGCCTCGGCGGTCAGAGGGCCCGTCCGCTCCTCCTGGACGGTCACGCCCTCTGGCAGCGCGGTCTGGTCAAAGACCGTCCTCGCCGGTTCGGAGGGAAGGGTCCGGACGAAACGGGGGATGAACTCGTCGCTGGCCGTATGGACTCCCCGCATCTGGTACTCAAAAGTATGGAGGCTCCCAATGGAGACCTGCTCCCACCCCGGAACGTAGCGGGGGTGAAGCCAGAAGAGGTCCGCCAGGATCAACCCCAGCGCGATCGGCAAACCCGCGATCCATCGGCACCGTGGCGGGCCGAGCAGGCTCACCGTCGCGGCCACCAGAACCGAGAGGCCAAGGGAGGCCAGTCCGAGAAACCGCCAGGGAAATTGAAAGGCATGGAGCAGCGGGAATGCGTTCCAGACCCATCGCGAAGCGGGAGTGGAGAGCAACAATGCGCCGCCCCCCACAGCAGCAAAGAAGATGACCTGCGGCGCTGCGCAGCGGGGAACCGCCAGAGGCCCAGCAGGGCGGGAATCCCCATCAGGACCGACACCAATCCCAGCGTACGGGGAGGGGTCGGGTTGATCCAGTCCGGCCGAACCGGCTCCATCGCCGTGAGCGCCTCCCGCCAGGAAAGGAAATGAGCCGCGTGGCCGCCGGGGGAGCCGTAGATGGCCCGTTCCAGTTGCACCAGCGGTCGCTCAACCCACGCAGGAAACCAGGAAAAGAACGACACGCCCAGCCCAAGACCCATCAGCGACAAACAGGCCCAGAGCCTTCTGGACCGACTCAGGGGCGAAGGGACAAGCGCTTCCATCAGGCCGTAAAGGGCCACCACCCCCACACCCACAATGGCCGTCAGGTGATGGTTGAAGAGCAGCCATCCGATCAAAAGGGCGCCGGCCGCGACCCCTCTCCCCTGGGCCTTCCGGACAGCCCGCCCGGCGGCCCAAAGGGCCCAGGGCAGCAGGGCCCATCCCATCGCCTCGGGCACGGCTCCCCGGAAAAGAGCGTTGTAGGCCTGATAGGGGGCATACATCGCCGCGATGCCACCCAACAGCGCCGCCTCTTCCGGCAGAAAGTCCCGCGCCAGGAAGTAGGTGCCCAGCCCCCGCAGCAGAAAGGTCAGACCAGCGACAATCTGGAATCCCTGACTCAGGCTCCCAGCCAGACGGCCCAGGAGCAGGGCCAGCAGATGCGAAAAGGGTGGATAGAAGTTGAAAACCGGCAGCCCATACCCCAGCCCCATATCCGGCGCCATCCGGCTGAAGAAAACCCCGTGGGACCAGAGATGGTCTAACTGGGCCACCCGCAGGAGATGAAGAACCTGATCCGGGCCGCCGGGAAGCCCGCCCAGGGCCATCCTCATCGGCAACCAGCCCAGGACCAGGAGAAGGAGCGAAGGGATGAACCAGCGAGAAAGACCAGGACGATGGCACATATGTTCTCTTTGGCCCCGCTGAGATCCAGCACCCCCGGCGGGTAAAGGCCCGCATCGGTCGGGGCCAGCGGCGCCGCGCAGGCGCCGCCCCTGCCCCGCCGGGGCCTTTCCTGGGGAAAGCGTCGGGCATCCGGAACCCCCTTTTGTTTGAGAAGGAACGGGGTTTGAGGGCGACGGCTTCACCGCCCTCAAACCCCGTCGTTCTTCCCCTTTCCCGGCCGAAGGCAGGAAAGAGGGGGCAACGGCTCGCGGTCGCCCTGCCACAGACAGATGCTATACCCGGTGGAGAACCGTCCTTTATTCCCCGTCGCTTCCGCCGGCGGGGACGGCCGCGGCCTCTAAGACAGAAGCGCCCGGCACCTCCAGGCTCCGCCGGCTCTGCCTGATCGCCCAGACCAGCAGAACCAGCAGGATCGCCGCCGCGACGGCCAGCGAGACGGGGTGGTCCCGATACTGCACCAGCAGCGGCGCCGCCAGCAGGCTCACCAGGTTCACCACCTTGATCATCGGGTTCAGGGCCGGCCCGGCCGTATCTTTCAGCGGGTCACCCACCGTGTCGCCGACGACGCCGGCCTTATGGGCCTCCGACCCCTTCCCGCCCAGGTGGCCGTCCTCAATGTACTTCTTGGCGTTGTCCATCGCGCCCCCGGCGATGGCCATAAAGACCGCCATGAGTTGCCCGGAGAGGATGACCCCGGCCAGGAACGCCCCCAGCGCCTCCACCTGGAAGAGGATGCCCACCAGCAGCGGCAGCGTCACCGAGAGGACCACCAGGCTGACCAGTTCCTTCTGCGCGGCGGCGGTGGTGATGGCGACGACCTTCCCGTAGTCGGGCTTGACTTTGCCCTCCATCACCCCGGGGATGCGGAACTGCCGCCGCACCTCCTCCACCACCAGCGACGCGCCCCGGCTGACCGCCCGCAGCGCGAAGGCGGAGAAGAAGAACGGCAGCGCCCCGCCGATCAGGAACCCGATGACCCCCTCCAGCAGGGAGACCCGGATGCCGGTGGAGAGCAGCCACTGCTGCGCCGGAATCCCCAGCCGCTCCTGCACCAGCGAGACGTCGGTGACGAAGGAGAAGAAGAGGCTGGTCGCGGCGATGACCGCGGAGGCGATGGCGATCTGCTTGGTGATGGCCTTCGTCGTATTCCCCACCGCGTCCAGTTCGGCCATGATGTGCATCGCCTTCGGGTCCACGCCGACCATCTCGGCGATGCCGTTGGCGTTATCCGCGATGGGCCCGTAGGAGTCCATCGCCACGTTGTTGCCCGTGTGGGAGAGCATCCCGATGCCGACCATCGCCACGCCGTAGAGCATGTAGAGCAGAATGCCCTGCTCACCCAGCGCCTGGATATTGGTGGGTGGAGCCAGGCGGGCGATGAGGTAGGAAATCCCCATCGCGACGCAGATGACCAGCACGCTCCAGACGCTGGTCTCCATCCCCACCGAGAGGCCGGAGAGGACGGTCGTCGCAGGGCCGGTACGGGTGGACTGCACGATCTCCTGAACCGGCTTCCGTTTGGCCGAGGTGAAGTAGGAGGTGATGGGGTTGAAACTGACCGCCAGCCCGACGCCGACCGCGTTCAGGAGGGCCAGCCGCCAGTCGTGGGCGTACCACCAGGCGAAGAGGAAGGACCAGAAGACGGTGTTGACGCTGGAGACCTCGTAGGAGCGGAACATGGCCTCCTCGGCGTCCCGGGCGCGGAGGAACTTCAGCGGGAACCGCTCCCAGATGGGCACGGTGAACGTCCCCAGGATGGAGGAGAGCACGCCGATGGCCCGCACGATGAGCGGGTAGACGATCCAGACAATCTCCCCGGTCACGTGGGCCAGGGCGATGCCCAGGATCAGGGTGGAGACGATGGTGACCTCGTAGGACTCAAAGATGTCGGCGGCCATCCCGGCGCAGTCGCCGACGTTATCCCCCACCAGGTCGGCGACGACGGCCGCGTTGCGGGGGTCGTCCTCCGGAACCCCCACCTCCACCTTTCCCACCAGGTCGGCCCCGACGTCGGCGGCCTTGGTGTAGATGCCGCCGCCGATCCGCATAAAGAGGGCCAGGAGGGTGCCGCCGAAGCCGAAGCCCAGGAGGGCGTCCGGCGCGGCACGGCCGAAAATCATGAAGATGATGGTGCCGCCCAGGAGCCCCAGGCCGTCGGTGAGCATACCGGTGAAGGTGCCGGCCCGGTAGGCGACGGTGAGCGCGCCGTTGTAACTGCCGCGCACCGCCTCCGCGGTCACCCGGACGTTGCCCTCAATGGCGACCCGCATCCCCAACTGGCCCACCAGCAGGGAGAAGGTGGCCCCGAGGATGAAGGCGCCCGCCCGTCCCAGCCCCAGGGCCAGACGGGCCCGCTCGCCGAAGAGGTCGTAGGCTTCGCGGGAGGGCGCAATCACGTAGACGCTGAGGAAGAGGAGGACGACCAGCAGACCGAGGATCGGGAGAATGGTCCGGAGCTGGCGTCGCAGGTAGGCCTCGGCTCCTACCTTGATCGCCTGCCAGACCTCCTGCATCTTCTCGCTCCCCTTATCCCGGCGCACCGTATCGCGCCAGAGCCAGAGGGCGTAGAGGAGGCCGAGGATGGCCGTGGCGATGACGCCGTAGAGCATACCCTGTTCCAGCGTGGTCAGTTCGCTCACAGACGACCTCCTGAAAGTGGGATGAAAAGCGGAGCCACACGCTCCGGATTCCACGCCGGTCGTCCACAGGCGGAAAAACAAATTTTCGTTGCAGGGGCTAAGCCCCGCAACGAAAACTCCGGCCTGCGGGATGGGAGAATTCTAACGGATTTTCCGGTTTCCGTCAAGCGGGGCGGCTCTCTTACTCCGGCAACTCGCATCCCTCCATCCAGACCGCCGCCAGGTTCTCCAGGTCGGGTGGGAGCAGGTTGGCCCACGGGTCCACGAGGACGTCCAGCACCGCCGGCTTCCCCGACCGGACGGCCCGCTCCAGCGCGGGCGTGATCTCCTTCGGGTCCTCCACCCGTTCCCCCCAGCAGCCGCAGGCGCGCGCGATCTCGTCGTAGCGGATGTCGGTGAAGTCCACGCCGATGTAGCGCGCGTCGTAGTTGGCCATCTGCGAGGATTTGATCATCCCCCACTGCCGGTCGTTGGCGACGACAACGACGACTGGGACCTTCAGCCGGGCCGCCGTCTCCAGTTCCTGCATGTTCAGCCCGAACGCGCCGTCGCCACAGATGGCGTAGACGGGCCGGTCCGGCGCGGCCAGTTTGGCCCCGATGGCATAGGGGAGTCCCGTCCCCAGGTGCCCGGAGTCCGCCGCCCAGAGGAACGACCGGGGCGCGTAGACCCGGTTCAGGTAGTGGGCCCAGACGGTGGTGTTCCCCCCGTCCACGACGGTGATGGCCTCGCGCGGGAAGAAGGCCCGCACGTCCCGCACCAGCCGCAGGGGGTGGATGGGCTTCCCGTCCGACTCCGCCTGCTTCTGGAAGTTTGCCAGCCAGGCCTCCTGCGCGGCCCGGTACTCCGCCGTCCGGGGCCGCTCCGGAATCGGCGGGGTCAGCCGCCGGACGGCCTCTATCAGCGCGCGCAGGGTGGCCTTCGCGTCCCCTACCAGCGCCAGGTCCACAGGCCGGTTGAGCGCGATGTTCTCCGGCTCAATGTCTATCTGGATGAATTTCTGGACCTCGGGCTCGCCCCACATCGGCGGCTGCCCCCAGAAGTCCACGTCCCCCAGCCGCCCGCCGACCAGGAGCACCACGTCCGCCTCGTTCTGCGCGCCCAGCGCGCCGTAGCCGCCGGGGATCAGGCAGAGGGGGTGGTCTTCGGGCAGGACGCCGCTGGCGCCCATAGAGGTGGTGACGGGCGCGGAGAGGTACTCCGCCAGTTCCCGGACCTCGTCCCACGCGCCGGAGCGGAGGACGCCGCCGCCGGGGTGGATGAGGGGCCGCTCCGCGTTGACCAGCATACACGCGGCTTCTTCAATCAGATGGGCCGGGGCGACGGGGCGCTCCAGCGCCCGATACCGCTGGGGCGGCCAGGGATGATAGGTAAGGGCTGATTCGTCCACCCGCTCCAGCAACACGTCCACGTGCAGGTCCAGGTAGACGGGGCCGGGGCGGCCGGAGAGGGCGACGCGGAAGGCCCGCTGGACCAGTTCGGGGATGCGCTGGGGGTGGGTGACGCGGGCCCGCCACTTGGTGATGGGCGCCATCAGGTCCACCTGGTTGAGGGACTGCATGGAGCCCCGTTCGGGGTAACTCTTCCAGGTCTGATTCTGGGCGCCCAGGACGACCAGGGGGATGGAGTCGGCCCAGGCGGCGTAGACGCCGGGGACCAGGTCGGCCACCCCCGGCCCGACGGTGCCCATGCAGACCCCCGGCTCCCCGCTGACGCGGGCGTAGGCGTCGGCCATGTGCGCGGCGGCCTGCTCGTGGCGGGTCATCACGAACTCCAGCCCCGCCGACGGCCCCAGCCGCCGGATGGCATCCAGGATGGGGCAGAGTTGGCCGCCGGGGATGCCAAAGACGTAGCGCACCTTCTCCTGAATCAGGCAACGGACGAGCAGTTCGGCACCGATCATTGAAGCCCTCCTTTTGGGTTGGGGCTGGACTCTGAGAAATTCCGCTCTGGATGGAGATTCACGAGATTCTTGCGCTGGCAAAATCGCAGATGCCTGGCCAGCGGGTCGGATTGCCATCCGACCCGCTTTTTGCTGACGATATGACGTCTATGCCCAGGTGGCTCAGCGCCATCAACACAGCAACCCCTGCGATCAGCAGGCCCGCTCCCCAGCGGAGAACCTGGATCAGCGGGAGGAACTGCTGTCGCCGATCAGCCAGAATCCGTTCAGACGCGAGGAGCCTCTGCTGAGGCTGCCCGATCGGAAGTAGACCAGCCCCCACCATGCCCCCGCCAGGACCGGGATCACCCGCGCGGGGAAGGAAAGAGAGCCCGTCGCGCGTGCTCCCCTACTTCGCCTCCCGCCAGTCCTGGACGTGCAGTTGAATCCGAACCGCGCCGTTCCACTCGTCGCGCCGCAGGTGGTAGACAATGTCGGCCCGTTCGGGCATTCGGCCGGCCCACGCGCCCTGCCCAAAAGCGATGCCGTCCCAGATCGCCATCCCGTCGGAGAGGGTCAGTTTCAGGTGAGCCCCCTCGGCCCCCACAGCGACAGCCCGTCGCACCCAGACGCTCCGGCTCAGAAACAGGGGCTCCGGATTCCCTTCCCCGAAGGGCTGGAGTTGCTGGAGGGCCTCCCAGAGTTGCCCGGTCATCGCCCTCAGCGGGACTTCCGCGTCAATCCGGAGGACGGGGGTCAGTTCCACCCCGGCCAGACACCGGGCCGCCTCGTCCAGGAGGCGGCTCTGGAGGGCATCCAGCCGATCGGTGCGGACGGTGAACCCGGCGGCCGCGGCATGTCCTCCGTGGCGGTCCAGCAGGTCGGCGCAGCGGTCCAGCGCGCTGGCGATGTGGAACTCGGGGATAGACCGGGCCGACCCCCGGCTGAGGGGCTCCCGCCGCTCCACGATGACGGCGGGCCGATAGAACTCCTCCACCAGCCGCGCCGCGACCAGACCGACGATGCCCGCGGGGAATTCCGGGCCAGCGACGAAGAAGAGGGGCCAGTCGGCCTGTTCCTCCAGAACGATGGCGCGCGCCCGCTCCTGCATCTCCGCCGTCAGTTGCTGGCGCTTCCGGTTCAGGCTGTCCAGTTCCTGAGCCAGCCGGTTGGCCTCTTCAGGATGCTCTGCCATCAGCAGGCGATAGGCCAGGTCGGCGTGCTCCATCCGGCCCGGCGCGTTGAGGCGGGGGGCCAGGACAAAGCCGACGGCCCAGGCATCCACCTTTCCGGGCTGCAATCCGGCCTGGCGCATCAGCGCCTCCACCCCCGGCCGGGGCGACTGGTTCAGCCGCTCCAGCCCCCGGCTCACCAGCGCGCGGTTCTCGCCGGTCAGCGGCGCCAGGTCTGCCACCGTCCCCAGCGCGACCAGGTCCAGCAGGTCTTCCTCGGAGAGGGGGATGGAGTTCTTCAGCGGGACCTTGCGGTTGACCCGGAGGAGGGCCTGGGCGAGTTTGTAGGCCAGGCCGACGCCGGCCAGATTCTCGTAGGGGTACAAACAGCGTTCCTGGTGGGGGTTGACGACGGCCACTGCCTCCAGCGGCTGGTCCCCGACCAGGTGGTGGTCGGTCACCACCACATCCATCCCCAGCCGCCGGGCCAGGGCGATCTCCCGGGGAAACCGGATCCCGCAGTCCACCGTCACCAGGAGCCGCACGCCCGCCGCCGCCAACTCCCGAACGGCTTGCTGGTTCAGGCCATACCCCTCACGGACCCGATGGGGGATGTAGGGCCGGACGTTGGCTCCCAGAGAGCGCAGAGCCAGAACCAGCAGGGCCGTCGCGGTCACACCGTCGGCGTCAAAGTCGCCGTAGACGGCGATGGGCTCGCCGGCGCGGATGGCCCTCCGAATTCGGTCCACCGCCTGGTGCATCCCATGGAGGTCAAAGGGGTTGTCGGGGCCTGGCTCCCTTCGCAGAAAGGCCCGGGCTACGGCCGGATCGCTCAGGCCGCGGGCGTAGAGGATCTGGGCAACGACCGGATGCACTTCGGGGAGGGCGGACCGGTAGGAGTCAGGAGCGGGGGGCGCGACCTCCCACCGGCGCGGCAAGGGCGGCATGCTCGGCTCCTCGTTGCTTGGGCTATTGTTATTTTACCACCTCCTGGCCGATTGACAAACCTGCCCCCTGCTCCTGCTGCAAAACTCCCATTCCCTCTCCCATTCCCGGCCAGGGGGCTGCTGAGCCTCGCCCTTTTAACTGGACTTTGGACAAACTGAAACGACCTATGCAGAGGCTCCACCCGCACCCTATATGTGGGTATCGCCCGTCTGCTAATGCCTATATATGCGGGCGAGTTGTAGAAATTCATTTCGGCTTACATACCCGTGCTGTGAATTCTAAACGCCGAGGGCATATTGCCGGCGCAGGATAAACGCTACGGATGTCAGAAGGACTCGCCAGGCCAGGCCCCAAAAGGTCCTGGCCCGATGAAACTCCAGAAGAAAGTAATCTTTCAGCATATCTGCCTCTGGCCACCGCAAATCTCCTCCGACCCTGGTATAATGGGGAATCGGACAACTGCTCGCAGTTGCCCGACTCCCCTCCCGAGGTTGACGTGGCGCAAGATTGCATCCTGCGCTACGCCCGGCCGTTCAGGAAGGTCAGGCAAAGGGTCTGGTAGCCCAGGGGCCTGTGCGGGCCACAGGCGCAGAGCCAGCACAGGACCGGTAGGTCGGATTGGTCATCCGACCATGGTCTACACATTCGCGAAAAACGGACCATCCCCAGGTCGCAACAATCCTGCGCGACAAACGGGCAGCCACTTGCACTCCGGGAAATCTGTGGTAAATTTCAACAGGGCTTGGGATCTGGACTTTGGACAAACGGAAAGGGCCAGGGTGAGCACCCTACCCGTACTATTGCGGGCTTTATCCATTTGCCGATGCCCATATACATGGGTGGCCCGTAGGCCGAAATGAAATTTCGGCCTACATCCGGCGGTTTATCCAAAGTCCAGTTGGGAACCCGCGTGGCCTTTCGCCCAA
>DAOUBO010000561.1:0-3577 GCA_034432695.1 Anaerolineae bacterium
GGCCGTGCGGCCGCCGATCCCGTTCCGCAGGCAGACGGCGAAGGTATAGAGCCTGTGTGGGAAAAGCCGCAACGCGCGCTCCCAGGCGCCCACGGTGCGGACCACCCGCCCGCCGAACCCCCGCTTGAACCGGTAGACCCCCCACAGGCCGTCCTGGCGGCGGGTGAACTCCGCCTCCAGCGTCGCCTCGTCGGCGTCGGGGATGCCCCAGAGGTCGTACTCCGTACAGCCGCGCGCGCGGGCCCAGCGCATCGCCTCCCACTGGAGCAGGTAGGTGGGCATTTTCTCCCGGTGCGCGTCGCCGGAGGCCCCGTAGAAGTACCAGGCGCGCGGCGGAAGGGCGAAGACCATCAGCCCGGCCACGGGCACACCTTCCACCTCCGCCATCAGCAGTGCCGCCCGGCCCTGGGGGACAAAAAGGCGGTACGCGCGCTCGTAGTAGGCCTGGGGATGAATGCCGAACCGGTCCCGGCGGGCTGTGGCCTCCATCAGGCGGTAGAAAGCGGGGAGATCGGCTTCCGTTCCCTCCCGGACAACCACGCCCCTGCGCGCGGCCAGACGGATGTTGTAGCGGGTCTTCTGCCGCATCGCGGCCAGAATCTCCTCCTCTGGCCGCCCAATGTCCACGACCAGCGTCCGGCGGGGCTGGATGCCTCCCAGAGGGGAGGGACGCAGGCCCAGGGATGCCAGGAGATCCTGCCAGCGGGGCTCATCAGGAAGGTCGGGCTCCACGACGAGCGCGAGAGCGCCGCGGGCCCGGGCGGCCCGTTCCGCCGCGGCCAGCAGCGCCTGCGCTTCATCCGGCCGCTCCCAGTCCACCAGCGGGCCGCGGGGGATATAGGCCAGAAGCCCCAGCCCCAGGGGAAGGAGACGGTAGAGAACCAGCGCGCCCGCGCGGAGACTCCCTCCCTCCGCCAGCGCGATCCGCTCCGCCGTCCACCCGAAGGCGGATTTCAGTTCGCCCCAGGCGGACATCTGGAGAACGTGGCCGTGGGGATGGGCCGCGACGAAGGCGTCCCAGACATCGGGAGGAAGATCGGAGCGAATCTCCACCGTTGCGCCCTCCGGATGCTTCGCAAGGGAGATGAACGCAGCCACTCCGTGTCCGCTCGTATGAGAAACCACGGATGACACGGATTTTTAAAACGAAAAATCCGCGTCCATCCGCGTCTATCCGCGTCCGAATTCCTTCCGGGCCACGATCAGCAGGCCGCCCCCCTTCTCGCCCTCCGGGACCTCCATCTCATACCAGGGGCGCCAGACACGGGCGAAGGAGCGGACAATCCACCAGGCCAGGAGCCGCTGGTAGCCCAGAGGCCGCAGGCGAGGCGAGACCAGCACCCCCCAGAGGGACCTCCGTCCGACGCCGAAACGATGATTCATCCGGTCCCAGAGATGCTCCACTGGTTCGGGGATATAGTAGCGGGCCTTCTCCAGCGCCATTCCCGCCCGGGCCAGGAAGTCCGCCCATTCCTCTGGGGTGTGGTAGTGGTAGTGGGACAGACGGGCGTCCACCCCGGCCGCGTAGGCGCGGGCGCCGGTGTCGTCCCCCGCGTCCAGGCGCCGCCGGTAGTAATAGAGCATCCGGCGGAAAGCGTCGGAGGGGACGGTGAAGATGAACCGCCCGCCGGGCCTCAGGACGCGCCCCACCTCCGTCAGCACGGGCTGAACGTCGGGGATGTGTTCCAGGACAGAGTTGGAAAAGACCGAGGCAAACGCGCCGTCCTGATAGGGCATCCGGGCCCCGTCGGCCCGCTGGACCCAGCGGTAGACGCCGGATCGGGCGGCCCGCCGGATCTGCTCCGCCCACGGGTCCCGGCCAACGTCCACCCCGCCCGGCCCGAAGAGAAGCCCCGCGATGAGGCCGTCGCCGCAGCCCAGGTCCAGGAGCGGGCGAGGATATTCCTCCTGCGCCGCGGTTCGCAATTCCACCGCCCGCCAGAGGGCGACGGGGGGCGCAAACCAGTACGTCCACAGGGAGAGCGTCAGGAAATCCCTTTTGTCGGCGTCCATCTGTGCTTCGGCCCAATTGTAGCATGCCCCGGAGAAAGCGCCAGTTGCGCTTCCACCGATTTTGTGATACCATACATCCCAAATGGCTGCGAAAGTCCTGATCGTAGAAGACGACCTGGAGAGCCTGAAACTCCTTGGCCTGATGCTGCAGAGCCGGGGGTATCAGATTCTCGCAGCTCAGAACGGGCCTCAGGCGCTCCAGAAGGCCGCCACCGACACCCCCGACCTCGTCCTGCTGGACGTCATGATGCCGGGAATAGATGGGTTTGAGGTCGCCCGGCGCCTGCGCGCCGACCCCCGGACGGCCCACATCCCCATCATCATGCTGACCGCGCGCGGCCAGGTCACGGACAAGGTGGCCGGATTTGAGGCCGGGGCCGACGAATACCTGGTGAAGCCTGTCCACCCCGCAGAACTGCTCACCCGCATAGAGACGCTCCTGGCCCGGAGCGCCCGCCTGGGGACGGTCGCCGCGGCCCCACGGGGCAAAAGCATCGGCATCCTCGGATGCAAGGGCGGAGTCGGAACCACCACAGTCGCCATCAATCTGGCTTTCACCCTGATCCGCGGCCCCGCGGCGGGGAAACGAATTCTGTTGATGGATATCCGTACCGGATCCTCAACCCTTGCCCTCCAGTTGGGCCTTCGCCCCACCCAGGGGCTGAAAATCCTCGCCGAGCGAGACCCGGCCGCCATGACCGTCGACGCGATCCTGGCCCATGCCGACCGGCACGCCTCCGGCTTCCTGGTCCTCGCAGGGCTTCCGGAGCCTTCGGGGACACTCCCCTCCCTGCTTCCCGCTCAGGCTGAGGCCATCGTCCGCTCTCTGGAGGGGGCGATGGACTTCGTCCTGGTGGATATGGGAACGGGGCTGGACGAGACCAACCGAACCCTCCTGCGACAACTGCGGTACATCCTGATCATCACCGAACCCCAGCGGGTAAGTCTGCTGATGACCCAGGCCATCCTGGCAGTGCTGGACAACCTGGAAGTCGGGCGGCATCGGCAGGGGATTGTGCTGGTGAACCGGGTACCGACCTCCGCGACGCCCGGGAAAGAAGCGGTAGAGAACTTCCTCCAGCGGCCGATCCTTGTCGTCATTCCACCGGCCCCGGAACTGGCCTTCCAGGCCGCCGAGCGAGGAACACCGATGGCGATGATGCAGCCCGAGAGCCTGGTCGCGGCTCAGTTCCGTCAACTGGCCGAACACATCCTTTCCATTTGAACGATGGCCCTGATCGCACAGCGGACGCACGCCTGGGACCTCCCGCCGGAAGAAGCCCGGCTCCTGCAGGAGCGGTTGCGGACCCTCGTCCGGGTGGAGCCGCTGGCCGCGCCGCCCCGGACGATCGCGGGGGTGGATGTGGGCTTTCGGGGGGATATCGCGCGCGCGGCGGTGGTCCTGCTTTCCTTCCCGGACCTCACCCCGCTGGAGGCCACAACGGCGGAAGTGGAGGTCTCCTTCCCCTACATCCCCGGCCTTCTGGCCTTCCGGGAAGGGCCAGCTGTCCTGGCCGCGCTGGAGCGGCTGACCGGCCAACCCGATGTCCTGCTCTTTGATGGT
>DAOUBO010000562.1:0-5288 GCA_034432695.1 Anaerolineae bacterium
AGTAGAAACGACAAGGGAGAAATACTTGTCAACGGCCGGTCCAATGTGGAGTTTGCACTGCGATTTGAGGAGTATTGGCTGCGGAGCTCAGAGAAACCGCCGGCGGATCCTGCATTATTTTCTGACGCCTTTTATACCCGCGCTGACTGGATTCATTATCACCCGCATCTTGTATGGGGAATCCCCAATAGAGACGATGCGCTGATAGATTTTTATGGTATCGCATTTGATGCTGTAGGGACACTGGCTCTTGCAAATCTTGAAGCGGGACCTGTAGCCGTAGGCGTCGGCGGCCTTGCTTATGGAATGGGGGTAGCAATTGATGTCGGGCAGTTTTCGGAGGGGATCCTGCAGATGTACGGATACCGGTATACAGGACATTTCAATTCAGGTCATGTTTTGGATGTGATAAGCATTGTACCGGTTGTCGGCGCTGCTACAGATATGATGAGTCTGTTCAGTAATCTAACGGGTCTGCGAGTTGATGTGACTCCTTGAATTGTTGGGAGGCAGAAATGTTAAATCGGGAATATGTCAGCGCAGTTCTGGTATGGCTTCTGGTGGCGGCTTCTTTAGTTTCCGTTGGGATATTGCTAGTATACCGAAGGGTCTTACGAGCGCGATATTTCTACTATTTAATTCTTCCCTTGTCGCTGGCTATAGCGAATTTAGTGCTTACTCTACAGATTTCCCTGCCCTTATTGTCCACCTGGAACGCAAAATTGTTATTCAGCATTATTGCGACCACGCTGGTTATGCTTCCAATAGTTGTAGCCATGAAAATTAAAAAGGTTCACCCCGATCAGTTTGATCAACAGAGGGAGAAGTAGCAGGAAAGGACTGGTCCGGTAGGACTATATCCTCCACAAAGAGCTCACGAAGTCAGCGGCATTTCAGAAACCAGACCGCCTCTACACCGGGCAGCGGTGGGAGGGGGCGCTGGGGCTCTACGACTACCGGGCCCGCTACTACGACCCGGCGCTGGGCCGCTTCATCAGTGCGGACCCCCTGGTGCCGGGGGCGGGGAAGCCGCAGGGGCTGAACCGGTGTGGGTACGTCCTTAATAACTCCCACCCGCGTGGCGTGCAACCGATGCCTGTACAGATTACCCGTTGCGGCTACCAGGTGTATAATGTGGCCACAACGTATTGAAGGACGCGGCGATGGAAGCAGTAGGCGTGCGGGAATTGAAGAACCGCCTGGGGTACTACCTGTGGGCCGTCCGGCAGGGGCGGGCCTTCACGGTGACGGACCGGGGGAAGCCGGTGGCCCGTCTGGTGCCCGTCGTGCCGCCCGAAAAAGGAGCGTGGTCGCCGGACCTGAACGCCGTCCGCCTGGCCGCCGCGCTGACCTGGCAGGAGCGGGTGGACTATCCGGTCGTGCTGGCCACCTTTGATGGCGAACTCTGGCAGGCCGCTCGCCGGGCCGGCCTGGAGGCCTGGCCGGAGGGGATGGGACGCGGATGAACGCGGATGAACGCGGATGATTGATTTTAGAGAGACGAGGGACAGGGCAGTTCGGGTACAAAAACGAGGAACAATCACCCTGCCGGCCGAACTGCGGAGGAAATACGGCATCCGGCCTGGGGATCGGTTTCGTCTGCTGGATATGAACGGGGTTTGGGTCCTGATACCGACAGAGCCAACGGTTCTGGAACTGGCCCGGGAGATTGAGCGGATGCGGCTGGAAGCCGGGCTCAGTATGGAAGAACTGTTGACCAACCTGCGGAAACAGCGAGAGCAATATCACCAGGAGAGGAGGCAGAAATAATGAACACGACACATACGGGCCTTCTCTGGTTTGACGACAATCCCTATCGGGGCCTCGGCGAGAAGGTACAGCGGGCGGTGGCCCGCTACCGGCAGAAATACGGGCAGCGGCCGACGGTCTGCCTGGTGCATCCCAGCCTGCTGGGCGGGAACGGCCGCGCCCGGCCGCTGCGGGTCGGCGAGGTGGAGGTCCGGCCGTCCCGCGCCGTGCTGCCGGATCATATATGGGTGGAATGAGAGAATGGCAGAATGACGGAATGACAGAATGAGAGAATGACGGAATGACAGAATGAGAGAATGACGGAATGACGGAATGACAGAATGAGGGAATGACGGAATGACAGAATGACGGAATGACGGAATGAGAGAATGACGGAATGAGGAAATCTGCGTCTCATCTGCGTTTATCTGCGTCCGATCTGACGGCGTCCGATTCGCCGACGCGGGAGGTGGCGGGGAAGCGGGCGGTGGTCCTGGGGCTGGCCCGGCAGGGGGTGGCGATGGCCCGGTTCCTGGCCCGCGCCGGCGCCCAGGTCACCGTCTCCGACCTGAAGACGAAGGCGGAACTGGCCGACGCGATCGCCGCGCTGGCCGACCTGCCCGTCCGCTACGCGCTGGGCGGGCATCCGATGTCGCTGTTGCGGGGGGCCGACTTCATCTGTGTGAGCGGTGGGGTGCCGCTGGACATCCCACTGCTGGTGGAGGCACGGCGGCGGGGGGTCCCGCTGGTGAGCGACGCGCAGTTGTTCCTGGAGCGCTGCCCGGCGACGGTGGTCGGCATCACCGGCTCCGCGGGCAAGACGACGACGACGGCACTGGTCGGGGAGATGGGCCGGGCCGCCGGACGCCGGACCTGGGTCGGCGGCAACATCGGCAACCCGCTCCTGGACGACCTGGAGCAGATCGCGCCGGACGACCTGGTGGTGATGGAACTCTCCAGTTTTCAACTGGAACTGACGTCGGTGAGCCCGCCGGTGGCCGCGGTGCTCAACATCACGCCCAACCACCTGGACCGGCACGGGACGATGGAGGCGTACATCGCGGCCAAGAAGCGCATCGTCGCCTTCCAGAGGCCGGAGGACTGGGCTGTGCTGGGGTTTGACGACGCCAACGCGCGGGCACTGGCGCTGGAGACGCCCGCGCAGGTGGTCTTCTTCAGCGGCGGGGCACAGGTGGACCGGGGGGCCTACAAGACCAACGGCCTGCTCGCCCTGCGGCTGGGGGAGAAGGAGGAGGTCATCTGCCGCCGGGAGGAGGTCCGGCTCCGGGGCGACCACAACCTGCTGAACGTCCTGGCGGCCTGCGCGCTGGCGGGGGTCGTCGGCGTGCCGGTGGAGGCGATGCGGCAGGTGGCCCGAACCTTCCCGGGCGTGGAGCACCGGCTGGAGTTTGTCCGGGAATGGCGCGGGGTCCAGTGGTACGACGATTCTATCGCAACAGCGCCGGAGCGGGTGGTGGCGGCGCTGCGGTCGTTCACCGAGCCAATCGTCCTGCTGGCCGGGGGACGGGATAAGAAGTTGCCCTGGGAGGAGTTCGCACAGGAGGCTGTGCGGCGGGTCCGCTATCTCATCACCTTCGGCGAGGCCGGGGAGATGATCGCCGGGAAGGTGGAGGAGGCGGCGCGGGCCGCTCCGGGACGGCTGGAGGGGGTCCGACGGGTGCGGACGCTGGAGGAGGCGGTGGAGGCCGCCGCGCAGGTCGCCCGTCCGGGGGACGTGGTGCTCCTCTCTCCCGGCGGGACCAGTTTTGACGCCTTCCGGGACTTCGCCCACCGCGGCGACCGATTTAAGGAGTTGGTGCAGGGATTGTAGAACGCAGATAAACGCAGATAAACACAGATTAACACATAAAAAAATCTGCGTCTCATCCGCGTTCATCTGCGTCCGAAGCAAAATGAGGGAAGCGCGAGCGCCCGACTATTTGCTGATGCTGGCCACTGCGGCCCTGGTGCTGCTGGGGCTGCTGATGGTCTACAGCACGACCTTTGACTGGGGGTACAGCGACTTCCGCGACCCGCTCTACTGGCTGAAGCGGCAGGTCCTGTGGCTGGCCCTGGGGGTCGCTGTGGCCGTGGTGCTGGCCCGGACGGACTATACCCTCTGGCGGGACTGGGCCGTGCCGCTGCTGGGCGGGACGCTGGCCCTGCTTCTGCTGGTGCTGGTGGTGGGCCGTCCGCAATGGGGCGCCCAGCGCTCCCTGCTGGGGGGCTCCGTCCAGCCGGGGGAACTGGCGAAGGTCGCGACGGTGGTCTACGCGGCCGCGTGGGCCTCGTCCAAAGGGGAGCGCATCCGCGACCTCTCCTACGGCCTGATTCCCTTCTCGGTCTGGATGGGGCTGGTGGCAGGACTGGTGGCCCTGCAGCCGGACCTGAGCGCGGTGGCGGTGCTGGTCTTCGCCGGGTACCTGGTCTTCTTCCTCTCCGGCGCGCACATCGGGCAGTTGTTCGTCGCCGGGCTGATGGGGGCCGTGGTCTTCTGGGGATTGATTATGGTGTACCCGCACGCGCACGAGCGGTTTGCGGCCTTTCTGGCAGGGCTGAAGGACCCGTCGCTCCTGCCGTACCACCCGCAGCAGGCGCTCTACGCGCTGGCCAGCGGCGGCCTCTTCGGCGTGGGGCTGGGGGAGGGGCGGGTGAAGTTCTACCTGCCCGCCGCCCACACCGACGCCGTTTTCGCCGTCGTCGGGGAGGAACTGGGGCTGCTCGGCTGCCTGCTGGTGATCGGGCTCTTCGGCGTGCTGGCTTGGCGGGGGTTCCGCATCGCGCTGCGGGCCAGGGACAGTTTCGGCGGGCTCCTGGCCGCAGGGCTGACAGGGCTCCTGGTCTTCCAGGCGCTGCTCAACATGGGCGTCATCGCCTCGCTGCTCCCGTTCACCGGAACCAACCTGCCGTTCGTCGGCCTGGGGGGCTCGTCGCTGGTGGCCTCGCTGGCGGCGGTGGGGCTCCTGGAGAGCGTCGCGCGGGGGCGCTCGCCTCGCCGCTGGAAGGGGGAGGAGACCCAACCGCAACGGGCGCCGAGGGCGCAGGGTGGAAATGAACTGAAAGTCAGGAACTCTCTGCGCTCTCTGCGGTAAGATGGTGGACGAGGGGAAGGTGTATCTCTGGATGGCCGGTGGGGGGACGGGCGGGCACGTCTATCCGGGCCTGGCCGTTCTGGAGGCGCTGAAGGCGGCGGGGCCGGTGGAGGTGCTCTACGTGGGCGGTCGCGGGAGCGTGGAGGAGCGGCTGGCCGCCCGCGCGGGGCTTCCCTTCGCCGGAATCCCGGCCGGGGGCGTGCACGGGCTGGCGCCCTGGCGGGCCGCAGTCAACCTGACCAAACTGGCGCGGGGGTTTCTGGCGGCGCTGCGGCTGGGGTGCCCGCCGCCGCCCGGGCCGCCGTCCGGCCGATCCCGGCGAACTCGGGCCGGACCGGGTAGCCCGTCACCACCACCCTGCGGGCCGGCAGGAAGGCCCGGGAGTCCTCCACGGTGACCCCGATGCGGGTCGCCAGGCGGGCGGCGAACCGCACCGCCAGCTCCGGC
>DAOUBO010000563.1:0-1584 GCA_034432695.1 Anaerolineae bacterium
AGCGGGTCCAGCCGCATGGGGAGATTCGCCAGCGACGGCGGCGCGCCGCCCCGCCGGGCGGCCACCAGCAGGGCCAGGAACGCGGCCAGGGCACCGAACTGCACAGCCCAGCGAAGCCAGCGGTCGGACGGGCGCCGGATGTGGGGAAGATGTCGCTTGCTCATGGGCGAGAAGCCGCGCTACACCTCGGCGATGCGCAGGTTCTCCAGGTCGGCGCGGCCCAGCCCCATCGCCGCCCCCGCACGGACGTAGTCCAGGTCCTCCGGCCTCAGGCCGAAGAGGGTGGCGGCGAAAGCATCGGCGGCGACGATATCCGGGCTGGCGATGACGGTATCCAGTTTCCGCACGTCGTCCAGGCTCCCGCCCGTCGGCCCGTGGGCGACGAGGACGCGCACCGCGTCTATCACCGTCAGCGCGGGGCGGATGCGGGAGGTCAGGTCGGCCAGCCGCTGGCCCAGGTTCCGGTGCATCATCGGACGGTCCCAGATCGTCCCCATCAGGTTCTTCATCCCCAGCGTCAGCCGGGCCAGGCTGTGGTGCTTGGCGATGGGGACGTTGATGACGACGTCGGCGTTCAGAATATCCTCGTAGATGGCGCAGCGGCGCAGGTCCAGCCCCTGGGGAATCTCCGTCTCCACAAATTTGAGACGGGCCATCGTCTCCATCTCGCCGCCGGCGGCCCGCACCTGCTCGGCGATCCCGCTGCGGGCGTAGGCCTCCTGGGGCGTCCCGCCGAAGGGGTGGTCCATCACCCGCACCCGCCGGGCGCCGGCCTCATAGGCCATCCGGACCAGCGCGGCGACGACCCAGGGATTGGTGGTGGCGGCGTACTCGTAGGTGTGGTAGGCGACGCAGATATTGGGCTTGATGATGACGTCGTCGCCGGAGCGGACGAAGCGCCCCATCCCGCCCAGGGCGCCGATGGCCCGCCGGACCAGGTCCTCCGGCTCCCCGCCGCGCGCTACGGCCAGGTGGGGAGATTCGGGCGCGACGGCAGGGGTTGCCGATGGTACAGGGGATGGGGAGACTGCCGGGGAGACGGACGTCGGGGATGCCGGGGGCGGCGTGGGGGAGGGGCCTGGGAGAGGAGTCGGGGACGGGCGGGGACGGCATGCGGCCAGGACCGGCCCGCTGAGCAGTGCGCCCAGCCCGAGAGCGCAGTAGCGCAGAAACTCGCGACGGTCTAACGGACTCATAGAACCCCCTTTATGTAGACCATCATAACACATTTTCCCTGCGGAGGCAAATCGCGCGGGCTGGGGGTTGAGCACTCCTTACAGAGCAACTGCTTGCAGTTGCCCTGCACCTTATACCACCAGGGGGCAAGGGGAGCGGAGGGAGGGCTGAGTTTTGCGCTGGCCATTGGCCCGTAGCGCAAAATTTATTTTGCGGCCGAGGGGGTCGGCGAGGGCCATCGGCCCGTAGCGCAAGATTTATCTTGCGCCAGCCTGTAGCGCAGGATTTATCTTGCGCCAGCCCGTAGCGCAGGGTTTATCCTGCGCCAGCCCGTGGCGCAGGATTTATTTATTTTGCGACCAGAAAGGTTGGCGGAGGCTGCCCCCGGCCGAAGGCCCGGGGCGGGCC
>DAOUBO010000564.1:0-2045 GCA_034432695.1 Anaerolineae bacterium
GAAAAGGAGCCCCCCGCCAGCCAGGGGAACCTCTGCATCAAGGGCTGGACCGCCGCCGCCTTCGTCCGCCACCCGGACCGGCTGACGACCCCCCTCATCCGGGAGGGCGACCGTTTCCGGGAGGCGTCCTGGGACGAGGCGCTGGGCCTGGTCGCGGAGCGGCTCCTCCACATCCGTGACACCCATGGCCCCGACGCGCTGGGCTTCCTGGTCTCCGCCAAGTGCACCAATGAGGAGAACTACCTGGCCCAGAAACTGGCCCGCGCCGTCTTCAGGACCAACAACGTGGACCACTGCGCCCGCCTCTGACACGCCCCCACGGTGGCCGGTCTGGCCGCCGCGTTCGGGAGTGGCGCGATGACCAACTCCACCCCGGAGTTCAGCCAGTACACGCAGTGTTTTCTGATCACCGGCTCCAATACCACCGAGGCTCACCCTCTGGTCGCCAGCCACGTCCTCAAAGCCAGAGAGCGGGGCGCGAAGGTGATCGTCATTGACCCGCGCGAGGTCCAGATCGGCCGTCTGGCCGACCTGTACCTGCGCCCCCGCCCCGGCACCGATGTCGCCTGGCTCAACGGGCTGATGTACGTCATCATCACCGAGGAACTGGCCGACCAGGACTTCATTGAAAAGCGGACCGAGGGGTTTGAGGAGATGTGGCGGGTGGTCCAGCAGTACCCGCCGGAGCGGGTGGAGGAGATCACGGGCATCCCGGCGGACGACCTGCGGGCCGCGGCGCGGATGTACGCCCGGAACAGGCCCGCCGCCATCCTCTACGCGATGGGCATCACCCAGCACACCACCGGCACGGACAACGTCAAGAGCATCGCCAACCTGGCCATGTTGACCGGCAACCTGGGGATCCCCGGCGGCGGCGTCAACCCCCTGCGCGGCCAGAACAACGTCCAGGGCGCCTGCGATATGGGCGGTCTCCCCAACGTCTACCCGGCCTACCAGCCCGTCACCTCGCCGGAGGCGAAGGCCCGATTTGAGGCCGCCTGGGGCGTGGAGGGGCTCTCCGACAAAGTGGGCCTGACCGTCGTGGAGATGATCAACGCGGCGGGGGAGGGCCGGCTGCGGGGCCTCTTCGTGATGGCCGAGAACCCCATGCTCTCCGACCCCGACATCCACCACGCGCGGGAGTGCCTGGAGAGGCTGGAGTTCCTGGTCGTCCAGGACATCTTCCTGAGCGAGACCGCGCAACTGGCCCACGTGGTCCTGCCGGGCGCATCCTTCGCCGAGAAGGACGGCACCTTCACCGCCACCGACCGGCGCATCCAGCGGGTGCGGAAAGCCGTGGACCCGCCGGGGGGGGCGAAGGCCGACTGGGAGATCCTCTGTCTGCTGGCCCGGCGGCTGGGCGCGCCCGGCTTTGACTTCGCCTCGCCGGAGGAGGTGATGGCCGAGATCGCCCGCGTCGCGCCGTCCTACGGCGGCGTCACCTACGAGCGGCTGGACCGGGAGGGCTCCCTGCAGTGGCCCGTGCCGTCGCCCGACCACCCCGGCACCCCGTACCTGCACAAGGAAAAGTTCACCCGCGGCCTGGGCCGCTTCCACGCCATAGAGTTCCAGGAGGCGGCGGAACTGCCGGACGAGGAGTACCCGCTTATCCTGACCACGGGCCGCATCATGTTCCAGTTCCACACCGGCACGATGACCCGCCGGTCGCCCAAACTGGAGCAGGAGGCGCCGGAGCCCTACGTGGAGATGCATCCGGACGACGCGGCCCGTATCGGCCTGGACGGCGCGCGGCGGGTGCGGGTGATCAGCCGCCGGGGCGAGATAGAGGTCGCGGTCCGGATCACGGATCGCATCCGGCCCGGCGTCGTCTTCATCCCCTTCCACTACGCGGAGGCGGCAGCCAACGCGCTTACCCATGCCGCGCTGGACCCGGTCGCCAAAATCCCGGAGTACAAGGTCTGCGCGGTGCGGGTGGAGCCGGTTCCATAAACAAACTCTACTTTCCGCTAAATCAGGGTGCGGGATGCAAAGAGGAACTGCCGGAGGTATCTCCGGCTCTCTGCTCTTTCACAAAATCTGGGCCG
>DAOUBO010000565.1:0-1650 GCA_034432695.1 Anaerolineae bacterium
CCGGCGGATGATAGAAAGCCAGGAGGGATACGAGGTCATAGAGGCCGCCAGCGGTCAGGAGGCTGTCCTGCTGGTCCACCAGCGGCGCCCCCACATCATCATCCTGGACCTGCTGATGCCGGAGATGGATGGGTTCGCCGTCCTGGAAGCGCTGAAGGCCGACGAGTCTACTCGCTCCATCCCCATCATTGTGGTGACGGCCAAAGAACTGACGGAGAAGGACCGGCGGGCGCTGAACCATCGGATTGAGGCGCTGATCCAGAAGGGCGTTCTGCGGCGGGAGGAACTGCTGGAGGACGTGGCGGCCGCGCTGCGCAAACTGGGGCGAGCAAGGTAACGGGTCGTAACCGCAGGCCGGATGTGGCGGCTTCTGGCTGCTGGTCAGTAGGATGGTACGCGAACATGACCGCTCTCTTTTATCCTTCCTTTCAGGCCCTGCGTCTGGCCGACGTCATTTTTGAAGAAATTGCCCGGCGCGTGCCCGGTTATATTGGACGGCTGGGGGTCTTCTGGTACTGGCACCTGGCGGGTGGCATTGTCGCCCGCTTCTGGCTGGACTACACCGTTACCGAGGAGCGATGGGACGTCATCCGGGCCGAGGCGAGCAGCGCGCGCGTCGGGGTTTTCAGCCGGGCGGATTTCCCCTTCGCGGCGTACGGGACGCTGCTGACCTCGCCTCCCTATATCCACGACCTTCAGGGAGCCGCGGAGTGGGCCAATCGGCTCTACTTCAACATGGGGCATCTCATCGTGGAGGCGGCCCAGTGGCTTCAAACCGTCCAGGCCGCGGCCATCTCCCCTCAGGTCAACCCGCCCGCATCTTTCCCCTACCTCTCCCCGCTGGAACGGGAAATCGTCCGCTACGTGCTGGAGGAACTGGACGGGCGGTTCAATCTGGTTCGCCTGCGGCAGGCCTTTGACGGGCGCATCTCTATGCGGCGTCTTCAGCGGCTGGCCCAGGAGTGGGAGTCCCTGGGGCTGTTGACCCCGCCCCCCAGGCGGGTGACCTACGCCCTGCGGGCCCTGATGGAGAGCGGGGAGTAAGCGAAGGCGGGCGGCCCGGGCCCCCCGCCTTCGCTTTCGCTTCACCCTTCCAGCAGGGCCAGGAATTCCGCCAGGATAATGGCGGTTGCCCCCCAGACCCTGTGCGGCCCCACCGCGTAGTAGGGGACGACCACCTCCATCCCGTCCCGCTCCCAGCGTTCCCTGCGCCGGATGGAGGGGTCCATCAGCACGGAGAGGGGGACTTCTATCAGTTCGGCCACCTCTATGGGGCCCGGCCGGAACGATGGCCGCCGGGGAAGGTACGCGACGAAGGGGTGAACCAGGTTGTGGCTGGGGGGGGCGGACAGGGGGGGTAGAGGGCGCAGAACTTCTCCATCCTCCAGGGTGACCCCCACCTCCTCCCGGGCCTCCCGCAGCGCTGTCTCCTCCAGAGACTGGTCTCCCTCCTCCCACCCGCCGCCGGGAAGGGAGACCTGCCCGGCGTGGTGGTTCAGATTGAGGGGACGGACAGTCAGGACCAGGTGGAGTTCATCGCGCAGGGGGTACAGGAGCAGCAGGACGCCAGCCCGGCGGGGAGGGGGAGCGCCTTCCGGGGGGTAGAACGGGCGCGGTGAGGGGGCCATGGCGATCTGAGCGGCTACCCCT
>DAOUBO010000566.1:0-3359 GCA_034432695.1 Anaerolineae bacterium
CCCGCCTCGCCCTCCAGACCGACGGCCGCTCCCTGCAGGCCAACCGGGCCCTGCTCCTCCAGAACGCCCGCATCGCCGCCCACATCGCCCGCGCCCTGATAGAGGAAACCACGAAGACACAAAGGCACGAAGAAAATTAATCGTTAATTGTTAATTGTTAATTTTTAATTCCCATTCCCATCATTCCGTCATTCCGTCATTCCGTCATTCCGTCATTCTGTCATTCCGTCATTCTGTCATTCCGTCATTCTGTCATTCCGTCATTCTGCCATTTCTTCATTTCCAGGAGGCCCCAATGACGACCGAAGCCCAATTCTACCGCCGTGCCGAAGAGTGGCTCTATCGGGCGGCCGAACGAAACCCGGTTCTGGCGACCCAGATCGGCATCCACCGGTATGATGACCGGCTGGGCGACCGGACCCTGGCCGCTCTGGAAGAGGAACAGCGAGAACTCCGGGCTGCGCTGGCGGAACTGCGGGCAATGGACCTCTCCGACTTCCGTCCCGATGCCCGCATTGACCACACCCTCCTCACCCACATCCTGGACTCCTTCGTCCGCTCCTACGAGAAGTTCCAGGGCCACCGCCGTGCCCCGGGCGCCTATCTGGAGGAGCCCCTGGGCGGTATCTTCCTGCTCATCGTCCGGGACTTCGCGCCGCTGCCGGAGCGGTTGCGGTCGGCCCTGGGGCGGGTCCGGGAGACCCCGCGCGTCCTCCGGGAGGCAACCGCCAACATCATCCCCGAGCAGGTGCCCCGGGTGTGGGCGGAGATCGCCCTGGAACAGGCCCGGCAGGCGCCGGGCCTCTTCCTCGGCCTGCTGCCCGCCATCGCCGCCGGGGCCGCCCCGGACCTCCAGGCCGAACTGGCCCAGGCCGGAGCCGCCGCCGCACAGGCTGTCCAGGAGTACACGGCCTTCATAGAAAATGACGTTCTCCCCAACGCGCGGGGCGACTTCGCCGCCGGCAAAGCCCTCTTTGACGAGATGCTGCGGGAGGAACACATGGTGGACTACGACGCCGACCGTCTCCTGGAGATCGGCTGGGAGCAGTTCCCCCTCCCCCGCCGCCAGATGGAGGAGGTCGCCCGGCAGATCAACCCCAACCGGTCGGTGCGGGACCTGCTGGAGGAGGCCAAGAACGACCATCCCACCGCGGAGGGCCTGCTGGACGCCTACCGGGAGGCGATGGCCGCCGTCCGCCAGTACGTGATAGACCGCGAAATCGCCACCATCCCGGAGGGAGAGAGCCTGCAGATCGTGGAGACCCCGCCCTACCTGCGGCCCGTCATCCCCTACGCCGCCTACATGCCGCCGGGCATCCTGGAGGAGCGACAGGAGGGCATCTTCCTGGTCACCCCGGTGGACCCCAGCGCCCCGCCGGAGGTCCAGGAGCAGACGCTGAAGGGGCACAACTGGGCCAAGTTGCCGGTGACGGCGCTCCACGAGGCCTACCCGGGCCACCACCTGCAACTGGTCTGGGCCAACCGACAGCCGACCATCCCCCGGCGGATGGGCACCTTCCTGGCGACGCTCTTCATTGAGGGGTGGGCCTTCTACTGCGAGGAGTTGATGGAGCAACTGGGCTACATCGCCGAGCCGATCCAGCGGCTGGGTCGCCTCTCCGACCAGTTGTGGCGGGCCGCCCGCATCATCATAGACGTCTCCCTCCACACGCGCGGGATGTCCGTGGATGAAGCGGTGGACTTCCTGGTCCGGGAGTGCCAGTTGGAGCCGGCCAACGCGCTGGCGGAGGTCCGCCGGTACACCACCAGCCCCACCCAGCCCCAGTCCTACCTGATGGGCAAACTGGCCATCCTGGACCTGGTGGCGGACTACCGGCGCGCCTATCCGGGAGCCTCTATGCGTCAGGTTCACGACGCCATCCTGGGGTGTGGCAGCCTCCCGCCCCGGCTGATGCGCCAGCGGCTGCTGGGGTAGAACGCGGATGAAGAGGGGATTATCGCACACGGAGACACAGAGACACAGAGGGATCAACGCTCTGTGGCCTCTCTGTCTCTGCGTGATCCTCCTCCTGGCCGCCGGCCTGCGCTTCTACCGGCTGGACGCCCAGTCCTTCTGGAACGACGAGGGGAACGCCATCCGGGCCGCGCAGCGCCCCATCCCCCTGGTCATCGCCGCGGCGCGGGGGGACATCCACCCTCCGGGCTACTACCTGCTGCTCCACTTCTGGCGCATCCCGACGGGGGATAGCGAGTTTGCGGTCCGGGCCCTTTCTGCTTACATCGGCCTGCTGGCCGTCGCGCTGACCGGGCGGCTGGGGCGGCGGATGCTGGGGGCCGGAGTAGGCGCGGGCGCCGCGTTTCTGGCCGCCGTCTCCCCGCTGGCCGTCTACTACTCCCAGGAGGCGCGGATGTACGGCCTGCTGGGCCTGATCGCCGTCGCCTCCACCGACCTCCTCTGGAGCCTCCTCCGCCGCCCCCGCCCGCTGATGGGCCTGCTCTACGCGCTGGTCGTCGCCGTGGGCCTCTATACCCATTACTCCTTCCCCTTCATCCTGGTCGCGCATAACCTGCTGGTATTGGGCCGGTGGGTAGGGGGCAACCGCAGGGAGGGCGACCGCGAGGGTCGCCCCTACGATGCCCCTGCCCCAGGACAACCGCAAGGGGGGCCCCCGCAGAGGTTGCCCCTGCGGGGGTGGATCGCCCTCCAGGCGCTGGCGGTGCTCCTGTATCTGCCCTGGCTGCCCACCGCGATCCGCGCTATGGGCTGGCCCTCCGCCGGACGGGGGTACACCCTGGAGGCGGCCCTGCTGGACATCTTCCGCGCCCTGACGGTGGGCATCACCCTGGAGGGAGTTCAGGCCCGCCCGGCCCTGATCGGCGCAGGGATCCTGCTGATCCTGGGCCTCTGGCCCCGCCGGAAAAGGGCCCTCGCGGTGACGACGCTGGCCCTCTGGCTGCTGATCCCCCTCGTCCTCATCTTCGCCTTTGACCTCTATAAGCCGGCCTACCTCAAGTTTCTGCTGGCCGTCCTGCCGCCCTTCCACATCCTGCTGGCCGCCGGCATCCACAACCTGGCCCAACCGCTCCGCCGCCTCCGGCCCCCGTCCTCCCCCACCCCTCTCACGTTTCACGTTTTCACGTTTTACGCCCTCACGTTTTACGCCCTCACGTTTTACGCCCTCACCCCCTCCCTCCGCAACCTCTACTTCAACCCCGCCTACGCGCGGGACGACTACCGGCAGATCGCTGCCGACGTGGCGTCGCTGGGTCGGCCTGGGGACGGCATCATCCTGAACGCCCCGAATCAATGGGAAGTCTTCACGTACTACTACAAAGGCGACCTCCCCATCTATCCCTTCATCTACCACCCCCGGCCGGAGGAGGTCGGCCCGTGGCTG
>DAOUBO010000567.1:0-26429 GCA_034432695.1 Anaerolineae bacterium
AGGCCGGGATGCCGCTCTCCGAGGGCATCTCCCCGGTCCAGGGCGCCGACCGGCGCGGCCCCACGGCCGTCCTCAAATCCGCCGATGGTCAACGACGCGCAGGTCGTTGACCTGCTGCGGGCGGTGGCGACAGACCTGCTGGGCCCGGAGCATATCCGGCCGCCGGAGTCGGGCATGGGGGCGGAGGATTTCGGGTACTTCTCCATGCTGGCGCCGGGGGCGATGTTTGACCTGGGGTGTCGGCCCGAGGGAGGGGAACAGCCGGCCCACAGCCCGCGGTTTGACATAGACGAGCGGTGTCTGCCGATCGGGGTGGCGATCCTGGCGGAGGCGGCGCTCCGCCTGCTGCGCGGGTAACCCCGGCGAATACGGGGGATGCAAGGTGCGACGCACCTTTTTGTCTCCCGGCCTACCCGAACGACTCGTGCTCGGTGCGGGCGATGATCTCGTCCTGCAGCGCCTTCGTCAGGTCGCAGAAGTAGTCGCTGTAGCCGGCCACCCGCACGATCAGGCTCCGGTACTCCTCCGGATGCTGCTGCGCGGCCCGCAGCGTCGCCGCGTCCACCACGTTGAACTGGATGTGGTGCCCGTCCAGACGGAAGTAGGTGCGGATCAACTGGACGAATTTGTCCAGCCCCTCCTCCGTCTTCAGCAGGGACGGGTTGAATTTCTGGTTGAGCAGGGTGCCGCCGGTGCGGACGTGGTCCATTTTGGCGGCGGATTTGAGGACGGCCGTGGGGCCGCGCCGGTCGGCGCCCTGGACCGGGGAGATGCCCTCGGAGAGCGGCATCCCGGCCTTCCGCCCGTCGGGCGTGGCGCCGGTCACGGAGCCGAAGTAGACATGGACGGTGGTGGGGAGCAGGTTGATGTGGTAGCGCCCGCCTTTGGTGTTGGGGCGCCCGTCCACCGCCCGGAAGTAGGCCTCAAAGACGGCCCGCATCACCCCGTCGGCGTAATCGTCGTCGTTGCCGTATTTGGGGGTCCGGTGGAGCAGCGTCTGGCGCAGCGACTCGTGGCCCGCAAAGTCGGCCCGCAGCGCGGCCAGCAGGTCGTCCATGCTCAGCGTCCGCTGGTCAAAGACGTGGTAGCGGATGGCGGTCAGGCTGTCGGTAATGCTCCCCAGGCCGACGCCCTGGATGTAGGTGGTGTTGTAGCGGGCCCCGCCGTCGTGGTAGTCCTTCCCCTTCGCGATGCAGTCGTCAATCAGAAGGGAAAGGAACGGCGCGGGCATGTAGCGGGCGTACAGGCGCTCTATGACGTTGTTGCCCCGGACCTTGATGTCCACGAAGTAGCGCAGTTGCCGCTCAAAGGCGGCAAAGAGTTCGTCAAACGAGGCGAAGTTCCTCGGGTCGCCCGTCTCCAGGCCGATGCGGCGGCCCGTGCGGGGGTCCACGCCGTTGTGGAGGGTGATCTCCAGAATTTTGGGCAGGTTCATGTAGCCCGTGAGGATGTAACTCTCCTTGCCGAAAGCGCCCGTCTCCACGCAGCCGCTGGTGCCGCCGTTGCGGGCGTCGGCGAGGGACTTGCCCTGGCGCAGGAGTTCCTGGACGACCAGGTCGGCGTTGAAGACGGAGGGCTGGCCGAAGCCGGTGCGGATGATGCGAGCGGCCCGTTGGATGAACGCGTCCGGGCTCTTCTTGCTGACCTGGATGGACGCGCTGGGCTGCAGGAGCCGCATCTCCTCCACCACGTCCAGGATGAGGTAGGTCAGTTCGTTGACGCCGTCGGAGCCGTCCTCCCGCAGGCCGCCCAGGTTGATCTGGGCGAAGTCGGTGTAGGTGGCGCTCTCCGCCGCGGTAACGCCGACTTTGGGCGGCGCGGGCTGGTTGTTGAACTTGATCCAGAGGCACTGGAGCAACTCCTCGGCCTGTTCCCGTGTCAGCGTTCCCTCCTCCAGACCCTTGCGGTAGAAGGGGTAGAGGTGCTGGTCCAGCCGCCCGGGGCTGAAGGAGTCCCAGGTGTTCAGTTCGGTGGTCACGCCGAGGTGGACGAACCAGTAGTACTGGATGGCCTCCCAGAAGTCCCGCGGCGGGTGGGCGGGGACGTGTCGGCAGATTTCGGCGATGCGCAGGAGTTCCCGCCGCCGCTGGGGGTCGGCCTCCCGGGCCGCCAGTTCCTCCGCCTTCTCCGCGTGGCGCCGGGCGAAGCGGATGAGCGCGTCGGCGCAGACCAGCATCGCCTTCAGTTCTTCCTGCTTGTCGTAGGCCTCCGGGTCGTTCAGGTAGTCCAGGTTTGCCAGGGCCCGGCGGATGTCCTCCATAAAGTCCAGGAACCCCTTCCGGTAGATTTTGTCGTCCAGGACGGTGTGACCGGGGGCCCGCTGTTCCATAAACTCGGTGAAAATTCCGGCCTCGTAGGCGGCCTTCCACTCGTCGGTCATTTCCCGGAAGATGAGGTCCCGCATGGACTTGCCGCGCCAGAAGGGGATGATGACCTCGGCGTAGACCCGCCGGGCCTCCGGGCTGACCCGGAAGGAGATCTTCTCCCGCGAGTTCAGGATGTCCAGGTCCTCCAGGCTGTGGCAGCAGAGTTCGGGATAGGTGGGCGCGGCCTTAGGGAATGGTCCTTTCTCGCCGACGATGAGTTCCCCTTCGCCGATGTAGACCGTCCGGTGCTCCAGGATGTAGCGGAAGGCCAGGGCGCGGCGCATCGGCGCGGAGATCGGCCCCAGGTCCTGGCGGTAGAACTCGGTGACCAGTTCAGCCCGCTCGGTGGAGAGCGTGGGGACAGCGTTGAGGCTCTCTTCCCGCAGGCGTCGGACACGCTCAGTCATTGGCATCATTTCCCTCCCGAGATCAGTGGTGGCCGTTCCAGAACAACGGTTTACCCCTCAGAGCGGACTTCGGATAAACTTATTATACCCGCCTTCCGTGTCTGTGCCAGCAGGATGGACGCAAGACGGCTGAGGTTCGGACTGGATTGTTGCCCGAGGTGTGACCCAAAGCGCCTCGCCAGGTGATGGAAATGCCTCCCAACTTTCATTCTTGCCAGGGGCGGGCACAGGGGATATAATACGACCGCCCGGTCATGTGACTGGACTTTGGATAAACCACCAGGATGTAACCACCGGGATGTAAGCCGAATGTAAATTCATTTCGGCCTTCGGCCTACGGGCCGCCCATACATATGGGCATCGGCAAATGGATAAAGCCCACATATGTAGCCTGCTTTCCGCATCTTCTCAATCGGGCTGATGGATTTTTGCGAAGAGGGATAGGGAAAGGTTGCCGCCTGCCGCAAAAACCCTCATTTTCCCCATCGTGCTGATGGAAAATAGGCCTTCCTGGGCTTTTGCGCGCCGGGGGCCGGCCTTTAGCGCAAGATGAATCCCAGGAAGGTCGGCGAAGACCAACCGAGGGCTTCTGTAGGGGCGACCTGCCGGTCGCCCTTATGGGGAGCGACCCGCAGGTCGCCCCTACTATGGTGGGGGGTGAGGGGGCTAAAAACCGCCACCGGTAGGACTCTTTGATGTCTGTGTACCGTTCTGGAAAATCGGCAAGTTGCCCTCTTGAAGTGCGGAATGTCGGCCAGATGTGACCGGGCGGTCATTTTAAGGAGTGGGACTATGCCCAGGCCGACCTTCTTCAACCTCCCAGCCGAGAAGCAGGAGCAGGTCTTCCGGGCCGCGGTGGAGGAATTCGCCACGCATCCTTACGGAGCGGCGGCGGTGAACCGCATCGTGGCCCGCGCGGGCATCGCCAAGGGCAGTTTCTACCAGTACCTTGAGGACAAAGGTGAACCATGAGCATCATTGAAACCCAGGGCCTGACCAAATACTATGGCAAAGCGCGGGGCATTGAGGACGTCACCTTCAGCGTGGAAGAGGGGGAAATCTTCGGCTTCATCGGCCCCAACGGCGCGGGGAAAACGACCACCATCCGCACCCTGCTGGGGCTGCTCTTCCCCACCCGCGGCAGCGCCCGCATCTTCGGCAAGGACGTGGTGCGCCACGGGCCAGAGATCCGGCGCGACATTGGCTACCTGCCCTCGGAGGTCTTCTTCTACGAGGGCATGAAGGTGCGCGACCTGCTCCATTATGCCGCCGGTTTCTACCCCGGCGACCACACCGGGCGCATCCGGGAACTGGCCGAGTCCATGGAACTGGACCTGAACCGGCGGGGGGATGAACTCTCCTACGGGAACAAGAAGAAGGTGGGCATCGTCCTGGGGCTGATTCACCGCCCCAAGTTGCTTTTCCTGGACGAACCCACTTTGGGGCTGGACCCTCTGATGCAGCGCCGGTTCTTTGATTTGATTCAGCGCGAGAACCGGGAGAACGGCGTCACCGTGTTCTTCTCCTCGCACATCCTCAGCGAGGTGCAGCGGCTGTGTAATCGGGTGGCGATTATCCGCGAGGGGCGCATCGTGGAAATCTCCGACATCCGGACGCTGCAGCAGAACAGTTACAAGAAGGTCAACGTAACCGCTCCGGGGCTTCAACCGGAGGCCTTCCGGATGCCCGGTGTGGCCGATTTGCAGGTGGAAAACGGCACGCTGCGCTTTTTCTTCAAGGGCGACATCAACGAAGTGCTGCGCCGCCTGGCCGCCTTGCAGGTGCAGGATGTGACCATTGAAGACCCCACGCTGGAAGAAATCTTCATGCACTACTACGCTTAGGAGGCGGCCATGCTCCAGGCGAATATCTTCCGTTATGAACTGCGCCAGCACCTGCGCGCGTCCCTCTGGTGGGCTGTGGGCACTGTGGCGCTTCACCTGTTGTACATGCCTTTCTTTGCCCCCTTCGCCGACAACGCCGCCATCGTTGAGGAAAGCCTGAAGCAGTTCCCAAGGGCTTTTCTGGAGGCCTTCGGCATAGGGCGCATCAGTATGGCCACCGTGCTGGGGTTCTACACGCTGATCTTCCTGCTGGTGCAGATCGTGCTGGCCATCCAGGCGGCGCGCTTTGGCGTGGCGCTGGTCTCCCGCGAGGAAAGCGAGCGCACTGCGGACTTCCTGATGACCAGCGCGGTGAGCCGCTGGGCCGTCCTCAACAGCAAACTGGCCGCTGCGCTGGTGGCGTTGTTAGCCACCCAGGCCGTGTTGTGGGTGAGCGCCTTTGCGGGCTGGGCAGCCTTCAACGCGGGCTACGAGTACGACAAAGGGCGGCTGGCGCTGGTGCTCAGCAGCGCGCTGCCCTTCCAGTTGTTCTTCTTCGCTGTGGGGCTGGCCCTCTCCCAGATGGTGCGCCTGGTGCGCAACCCCACGCCCTATGCCCTGGGCCTGGGACTGGGCGCCTACGTGCTGGGGGCGTTCTCCGAAATCGGTGGCGAGGTCAAACTGGAGTGGCTGACGCCGTTCAAATACTTTGACGGCGCAGCGCTGGTGCTGGAGGGCTACGATCTGCGCTTTCTGGCCATGGACCTGGCCATCGTCGTTGTGGCGCTGGCCTTTGGCTACTGGCGTTATCTACATCGGGACATTCCCACGGTAACCTGATGAAAGGAGCGCGGCTATGGGACGCATATATCTGCACGAACTGCGCAGCAACCTGAAATCGCTCCTCATCTGGACGGCCATCGTCGCCCTGCTGGTCATTGTGGCGCTCTCTAAGTTTGAGGGTTACCGCAACAACCCCGAACTGCTCCAGTTGCTGGAGACTATGCCGAAGGCCCTGCTGGAGGCCTTCGGCATGCGGGCCTTCAACCTGACCACCCTGGAGGGCTTCTACGGGGTGATGGCCGTGTACTACTACCTGATGGGGGCGATGGCCGCAGCCATGTGGGGGGCCAACGCCGTGGCGAAGGAGGAATTCAACCGCACAGCGGACTTCACCCTGGTGCTCCCCCTGCCGCGCGGGCGCATCCTCACCGCCAAGGCTCTGGCAGCGCTGACCACCAGCGTGGCCTTCGTGCTGCTCACCTGGGCCATCAGCATCGTCGGTGCGCAAAACTATGGCCCTACGCCCGACCTGTACCGCCTGCTGCGTCTGGAAATGGCGGGCATGTTCTTCATCGCGCTGGTTTCCTGGGCCCTGGGCGTGGCCCTGGCCTGCCTGGGCAGGCGACCCCGGCGCGCCGCCTCTACGGCGGTGGTCCTGGTGCTGGTGGCCTATGTCCTCTCCACTGTGCAGGTCCTGGACGAGCGCCTGGATTTCCTCAAGTGGTTCACCCCCTTCAAGTACTTTGACGCCGGCGACCTGTACCACAGTGGCACGCTGGATGGCGTGTACGTCGCCATCACCCTGGCCACGGCCCTCCTCCTGGTGGCGGCGGCCTACGCAGCCTACAACCGCCGGGATGTAGCGTTGTGATGCCTGGACGACTGCGATCGTGCTATGGATTTTCGCTCGCTGCCAGCACCGCCCGGCGGAATATCTCCAGCCCCTCCTCCACCTGTTCCCGGTTGATGGTCAGCGGCGGGATGAGGCGGATGGTCTGGGTCCAGTGGCCGCAGGGGTAGAGGAGAAGGCCGCCTTCCAGCGCCCGCTGGAGGACGCGGCGGACGGCCTCCGGGTTGGGTTCTCTGGACCCCGGTCGGACAAACTCCACGGCGATCATCAGCCCGACTCCGCGCACATCCCCGACGATGGGTGATTCCGCCTGGAGTGGACGGAGCGCCTCCAGCATATATGCGCCCTGCGCGCGGGCGTTCTCCAGCAGGTTCTCCTCCCGGATCACCTCCAGCACTGCCAGCGCCGCGGCGCAGGAGATGGGGTTGCCGCCGTAGGTGGTGCCGTGGGAGACCGGCCCCCATTTCTTCATCAGGTCCCGGCGGGCCGCTACAGCCCCCAGCGGAAAGCCGTTGGCAATCCCCTTGGCCAGGCAGAGGATGTCTGGCTCCACGCCAAAGGTCTGGGCCGCGAACCACTCCCCGGTGCGGCCGAACCCTGTCTGTACCTCGTCAAAAATCAGGAGGATGCCGTATTCATCCGCTATCCGCCGCAGCGCCATCAGCCACTCGCGCGGGGGGATGACGTATCCCCCTTCCCCCTGGATCGGCTCCAGCAGAAAAGCGGCCACGTCCTGCGGGGCGATCACGTACTCAAACAGCCGCTCTATGTCCTCCAGAGCCTCCTGGGCGCAGGCGACGGGGTTGGAGGCCGATGAGCGGAAGGGGTACGGGAAGCGGGCGTAGTATACATCGGGGAGGAACGGCCCGTGGCCGGTGCGGTAGCGCACCTTGGATGTGGTGACCGAGACCGCCCCCATGGTGCGTCCGTGGAATCCGCCCAGAAAGGCGATGATGCCGCGCCGCCCGGTGACGTAGCGGGCCAGTTTGATGGCCCCCTCCACCGCTTCGGCGCCGCTGTTGCCGAAGAAGAACATATCGGCGCCGCCGGGGGTGATCCGGCCCAGTTCCCAGGCCAGCCGCAGCGCCGGTTCGTGAGCGATCACCCCCAGGGGAGCATGGACCATGCGCTCCATTTGCTCCCGGGCAGCGGCCACGACGCGCGGGTGGTTATGCCCCACGTTGCAGGCCCCGAAGCCAGCCAGAAAGTCCAGATACCTTCGCCCGTCCCGCGCGTACAGGTAAACCCCCTCCGCCCGCTCAACGGGCAGATTGGGCCAGTCCTGGGCCAGGCAGGGAGCCAGCAGGTCATCCAGCCGGGCAGCCAGTTCCTCATAAGTGGGACCCGTTTCCACGGTGAGCCTCCAGGATCGGTGGATGGATTCAGGAGAATTTCAGCACCGTACAGAGAACGAAAACCCCAACGATGAGCCCCAGCCAGAAGTAGTCCGCCGGACGAACGGTCAGCGTTTCCACCTCCGTCGGGCGGATGGGCGCCCCAAAGCCTTTGGTCTCCAGAGCGATCTGGAAATCGTTGGCCTTGCGGAAGAGAAGCAGGATCAGGGGGGTGATGATGGGGATGTAGGCCCTGAAGGCCCGACGGATGGGGTTCATCGCGTCTATGTCAAACGCCCGCAGTTTCTGCGCGTCCACGATGGACGACCACATCTCAAAGAGCAGGCTGGTGAACGAGAGGGCGCTGACGAACATAAACGTGGCCGTCTGGGGGACGCGCAGTTTCCCCATCGCGGTCATAATGGCCGAGGTGGGGGTGGTCATCACGAAGAGGGGAAGCGCCGAGGCGGCCGCCAGGATGCGCACGCTGAGCACCAGGCCGAACCAGACCCCCTCTTTTTTGATGACGCCCAGGTCGGCCTCCCAGAGTTTCAGATGTCCCAGGACGATGAGGGGGGTCTGCCCGCCCCGATAGGTGAAACCCTGGATCAGGATCAGGAAGACGAAAGTGCCCAGCAGAATCTTGATCAGGGTGGCGAAGCGACGCAGTTCAATACGCGCCAGCGCCCACATCAAAGCAGAGAAGCCCAGCCAGATGAGCAGGATAGGCATATCGGTCAGCCGGATGGGGTACATCACCAGGACCAGAGTGAGAAACAGGTAGGCCAGTTTGACCAGCGGGTGCAGGCGGTGGATGGGCGTGTTGAGATGGGTGTAACGGAATGCTGGTTGCATGTCCTCTCCCCTACCCTTCTGCCGAAGGCGTCAGAACCCGGGTCAGTTCCTCCAGCGTCATCACGTGCGGGGGCACTCCCAGAGGGGCCAGCGCCTGAGCCAGTTGGGCCGCCACCGGCGGGACGACGAAACTCTTCCGGAGTTCCTCCACCTGGGCGAAGACTTCATGGGTGGGGCCGTCCAGCAACACCCGCCCCTCATGGAGAACGATCAGCCGCTGGGCGTAGCGGGCGATCAGGTCCACGTCGTGGGTGATCATCAGGACGGTTCCGCCCTCCTCGTGGAACTGGCGGGCCAGTTCGGCCAGTTGATAGCGGCCCCGGTGGTCCTGGGCGGTCGTTGGCTCGTCCATAATCAGGACCTCTGGCCCCAGCGCCATCGTCGCGGCCACGGCCAGTTTGCGTCGGTCTCCGAAGGAGAGCCGGAAGGGAAAAAGGTCGGCGTACATCTCCAGCCCCACCCGCCGGAGGGCCTCCTCTACCCGCCGGTCTATCTCCTTTTCGGGAACGCCCACATTCCGGAGCCCGAAGCGGATTTCGTCCCGGCAGGAAGCGGTGAACAACTGATAGTCGGGGTTCTGGAGGACCAGCCCGATGCGGCGAGCGATCTCTCCCACCGAGAACCGCCGCAGGTTCTGCCCCCGGAAGAGGACCTCCCCCTTTTTGGGGCGGAGCAGGCCGACGAAGCACTTCACCAGGGTGCTCTTCCCCGAACCGTTCTGGCCCACGATGCCCACGAACTCCCCCTGGCGGATTTCCAGGCTCACATCCTTCAGGGCCGTCACCGGCGGCGGGCCGGGGTATTCCACCGTCAGGTTGCGGGCCTCCAGGACGACCGGGCCCCCTGCCACCGGGCGACGAGGGGGAGCCACGGCCTCCGGGCGGACCACCAGCCTTCCCTCCCGAACCGCCTGCCGAATCCGATCGGCCACTTCGGCGACGGTGAGGCTCCACCGCGAAGCGCCCGGCCGGTCGGCGCTGTTAAGCCCCAGAAGGGCCTGAACCTGCACCAGCGCCGGGGTTTTGACGCCCGCCCGCTCCAGACGCTCGGTCTGGGCGAAAACCTGGCCCGGCGGGCCCTGCAGAACGGTCTCCCCCTGCTCCAGGACCAGGACCTGGTCGGCCAGATGGAGGACCTCCTCCGTTTCGTGGGTGGTCATCACGATGGTGAGATCGCCGGAGCGCTTCAGTTGCTCAATGGCCTCGCCGACCTCCCAGCGGCCCAGCGGGTCCAGTTGGGACGTGGGTTCGTCCAGGACCAGGACCTGCGGCTGCATAGTCAACACGGAAGCCAGCGCGGCGCGCTGTTTCTGCCCGCCGGAGAGGTCACGGGGGTTGTGCTCCTCCAGCCCCTCCAACCGCACCAGAGCCAGCGCCTCCCGGGAGCGGCGCAGGATTTCCTCCCGGGGGACGCCCAGGTTGGCCGGGCCGAAAGCCAGTTCCGCCTTCAGGGTCGGCATAAAGAGTTGGACCTCCGGGTCCTGCATGAGCACGCCGCAGCGCTGGGCGGTGATGTAGAGGGGCTCATCCCAGGGGTCCAGGTCCACCACCCGGACGTTCCCTCGCCGCCGGCCGCCGTAGATATGGGGGACGATGCCGCTGATCAGGTAGCAGAGGGTGGATTTGCCGGCCCCGTTGGCGCCCAGGACGACGACGAACTCCCCCCGGCTCGCCGCGAGATTCAGGTCCCGCAGGGCGACCACATCCCCCTCATAAGTAAACGTCACGTTCTCCAGAGCGATGACCCGATGGTCTTCCACCACAACTCCTGTGTTTCTGGAGGAAGGGCGGGGGCGCAGCGGTAGAGGTGGCCCCCGCCTTCCCCGAAATGTGGGCTTCCGGGAAGGGCATCTCCGTCTGCTGGATGGCCGGTCTACCAGATGGCGCCCTCAATCTTGGGCAGGCCGCTCCGCTCCAGCGCCTCCACGATGGGGATGGTGATGACGGCGGTGATGGCCGAGAGGGCCGGCACCCACCAGGAGTAGGCGATGTGGGTCGCCACGCCCAGTTCGGCGGAGAAGTTGAAGAGATACCAGTAGGGGCGGGTCCACGGCAGCCACCAGACGAACATCGCCGCCAGGATGGCCAGGAAGACCCCACCGTACCGCTGGGCCCGGTTTTTGGAGACGACCCAGCGAGGGATCAGCCGGGTGCCCAGGGGAGTGGCCGCGATGATGGTGGACGGAATCCAGTAGAGGCCGGCCAGGATGAAGTAGAGGGGTTCCGGCACCCGCCCGAATCCGGCCGCCGCGCCCGGCACGTAGAACGGCACCAGCCAGCCGACAATCCCCAGGACGATGAACAGGGGAACGGTTACCTTCCACAGCCGGTCATCCCGGATCATCAGGGCAACGAAGAGGGCCGGAAGGATGGCGTTGAGGAAGACGTCCACGATCTGGAGCGGGTAGGCAGCCGGAGCGATGAACATCCCGATGACCCCGCCGATGGCGGCCGCGACGATCCCGCCCACCGGCCCCAGCAACAGCGGGGCGATGGCGCAGAGGGGGGTTGTCAGCGGCACATATCCGCCGCCCCCGACGTACGGGAAGATGGGGACCAGGCCGGTCACCCCGCAGAGGGCGCCGAAGAGGGTCACCCAGGCGATGGAGACCCCCCCGATCCGGCTGGTTGTGCGGCGCACTTTTTCCGTCGTCTTCTCTTCCATAATTGCACCTCCTCCTTAACATATGGCTTGATGGGAATGGATGGAAATCAGCAGGGCACCTTCCCAGAGCCCTGAAGACGACGGGCTACAATAGTGTAGGCAACTGCTCGCAGTTGCCCTCCTCGCTATGATGGGGATGGAAATGGGCAGGGCACCTTCCCAGAACCTTAAGGACAGCAGGGGATGGTGGAAGAACCCGCCGGGAAGACGGCCAGGCGGGCGTCCGGGCCGTATTGCCGGAGCAACACGTCTATACCGGCCTGGAGCGAGGGGATGGGGGTAATCCCCATAGCCTCCAGCATGGCGGGCGGGATCCCCTCTGTCACCATATACAGGCGCTTCTCCGCCTTGATGCGGGCCAGAGCATACCCCAGCACGGCGAAGGTCACCATCCCGTTGCGGCGGGCTACGTCCCGCAGGAAGTCGTCGGGCCGCCGGGCCGGATCGGCCATCAGGCGGTAGAAATCGTCGCCGCCAACGCCCTCCGGACAGGCCGCCACCAGCAGGATGCTGCCGCCGGGCCGTACAACGGCGTCCGCGTACTCCACCGCCCGGACGGCCTGGTAGAGGTCCAGGTCGTAGGGATACCCGGCCGTCACCGCGACGTCCAGTTCGGGCGGAACGGCCACTTCGTAGACCGTCCGCGCCAGTGCCACCCCCTCCCGAAAGACCGCCTCGGGCGTGCCAGCAAAGGCCCGCACAACCTGTTCATCCTGGGAGAGCACCACGTCCACCACGAAGTCCAGCCCCACCATTCTCCCGGCCTCATCAATGTCCAGCCGACAGGGGAGGTCCACCCGCCCCGGCTGGCGGAAGCCCAGAGGGACCAGGCTGTGGTTGACGTTGATGGTATCCAGCGCGGCCGCGCCGGGAAGGATCAGTTTGTAGCCGCCGGAATAGCCCGCGTACGGACTGGGGCCGATGTGACCGATCCCGACGCGCCGGTCCGCCTCCGCTACCGCCCGGTTGACCCAGACCGGCGTGCCCCGGCTGGTTAGCCCGATGTACACCTGACGCGATTCGTCGGTACACTGGTGCTGTTCTATGCGGAAGCGGCGGGCTACCTCGTCTCCTACCTTCGCCCGGACCTCGTCTTCGCTGCTGAGGCGGTGGGTGCCGTGGGTGATGAAAAGCGTGATGTCCTCCTCCCGGACGCCGCCCCGGAGCAGTTCCTCCAGCACCAGGGGGAGGATGCGGGCCGCCGGGGTCGCACGGGTATGATCGTCCAGCAGAACGACCACGGTTCCGCCCCGGCGGACCAGGGCCCGCAGCGGCGGAGTGCCCAGCGGCGCGGCCAGCGCCCGGGCGATTTCGCCTTCCAGGTCGGTGCAGGCCGGGACCGGCTGCGGGATGTAGACCCCGGCCAGGTTCCGCTCCGGCACCTCTGCGGAGAGCGTGCGCGCGCCGTACGGCAGTTCAACCACCCGTCTCATCGGGTTCCCCCGCGCGCCGCCGGACCTGCTCCACCACCTCCGCGCCGACGGCCAGAATGTGAGCGCTGATGACCTCACCGGCCAGCGCAGCGTCGCCGGTCTTCAGGGCATCCACAATGCGCTGATGGTCCTGAGCCATCTCGTCTTTGTGGAGCATATACCCCTCGTCCATCCCCATCAGGGCATAGAGCCGCCGCCGCAGGCGGGCCAGCACCTCCTGCAGGAGCGAGTGGCCGGAAAGCGCGTACAGTTTTTCGTGGAAGCGCACATCCAGGCGCACCAGGGCGCGGGCATCCCCTTCCCGGGCACGGGCGGCCATCTCGTCCACGATGGCCTGCAGTTGGGCGAAGTCATCCGGCGTGGCCCGCCTGACCGCTTCCTGGACGGCCAGGCGTTCCAGAACGGCCCGCAGCGTGTAGGCCTCCTCCACCGCCTGGGGCGTCCACTGGACGACGAAAGTACCCCGCGAGGGGAGTTGAACCAGGATCCCCTCGCCGACCAGTTGCTGAATGGCCTCCCGCACCGGCCCCCGACTGATGCCGGCCTGCCGGGCCAGTTCGGCCTCCACGATTCGGCTGCCAGGGGGCAGTTCTCCCCTCAGGAGCGCCTCTTCTACCAGCCGAATGACCGCGTCGCGCAGGTTTTCTCGTTTCAGGAACGGCACCTTCATTGGAACTGCGCTCGTGGGGAAATGAGGCCAGGCGGGTTTGTTGACTGTCAACTGTCAACAATATACCACCGAATGGAGATTTGTCAATTGGGGCCTGAAGATGCCGCAGGGGCGTCCGCTGGTAGTTCCCCGCCGTGCCCGCTGCGCTTTGCCTCACTTTCCCCGCAAAAACTCCAGCAGGATGCGGTTGAAGGCCCCGGGATTGTCGGCGATAATGCCGTGTCCGCTCCCCTCCACCACCACGTGCTGCGCGCCGGGGATTCCGCGGGCCAGCGCCTGCTGGACCGACGGCGGGACGGTGGTGTCCTCGGCGCCGGTTATCACCAGGACCGGCATTCGCAGTTCGCCCAGCCGATGCCGGACGTCAAACTGCATCAGGGAGCGCATCGCGGAGCGGTAGGCGCAGGGATTGGCCTGCAGGATGCGCCGCCGGATGTTCTCCCGAAGGGCTTCCTGATGGGGATGGGGAAAGAGACGCCGCGCAACCAGGTCGGCCTGCCGCTGCGGTCCGGCGAAGGTCACCATGGCCGTCCGGGCCAGGAAGTATAGCCAGCCGCCGACTCCCTGGGGCCGAATCCGAGCGAAGGTGTTGACCAGAACCAGGCTGCGCACCTTCTCCGGGTGGTCCAGCGCCAGCTGGAGCGCGACAGCCCCACCCATAGAGATGCCCACAACGTGCGCGGGGACGGCGCCCACCCGATCCAGAAAGAGGGCCGCATCCTCCGCCATCGCCTGGACCGTCACCTCCGGCGGAGCGCTGGAGCGTCCGAAGCCCCGCATGTCGGGGGCCAGAACGCGATACCCGGCTTCCTCCAGCGGGCCGAACTGAAGGGCCCAGTCCACCCCTGCGGAACCCAGGCCGTGGATCAGAAGCACCGGTGGATTGCCCCCAGGGTGAACTTCCTCATAGTGCAGGCATACGGCGTCCGAGAGGTCTATCGCGGGCATCGGTTCCCCTCCTGTGGAAATTTCCCTCGCGCATTTTTACCCCTTTCTACCCGTTTCGTCAAGCCGAACCGATCCCTCCCGTCTGCTTGCGCCTCTGTCGCAATGGAGTACAATACCGATCGGGAAGCAGCGATGAGCGTGGTGGACGAGATCAAGGAACGTCTGGATATTGTAGAGGTCATCGGCGCCTACGTCCCGCTCCAGCGGGCCGGTCGGTACTACCGGGCTCTCTGTCCGTTTCACACGGAGAAGACGCCCTCCTTTTACGTTTTTCCCGACTCCCAGCGCTGGCACTGCTTCGGGGCCTGCGGCGAAGGGGGGGATGTCTTCACGTTCGTGATGAAGCGGGAGGGCTGGGACTTCGCCACCGCACTGGAGGAACTGGCCCGCCGGGCCGGAGTGCCATTGCGCCCCCGGACACCTCAGGAGGCCCGCCAGGAGGAGGAACGGGCCCGCCTGGAGGCCGCGATCGCCGAGGCGGCCCGCTACTATCATCACCTCCTGCTCCACGCCCCCGAGGCCGCCCCGGCGCGGGCATACATCGCCCAGCGCGGCCTCTCCCAGGAGACGGCCGAGCAGTTCCAGTTGGGTTACAGCCTGCCCGGCTGGGAGTCCCTCCGGGCTTATCTGACTGGCCGGGGGTTCACCGTGGAGGAACTCGTCCGCGCGGGCCTGCTGGTGGAGCGGGAGGACGGCACGGCCTACGACCGCTTCCGGGACCGGTTGATGATCCCGATCCGGGACCCCCAGGGCCGTCCGGTGGGCTTCGGCGCCCGAACCCTCCGATCCGGGGAAACTCCCAAGTACATCAATTCCCCCCAGACGGCGCTTTTTGACAAAAGCCGCCTCCTTTTCGGCCTGGACCTGGCCCGGGACGCGATCCGGCGGGAAGGGGCGGTGGTGATCGTGGAAGGCTATATGGACGTGATGCAGGCCCACCAGGCCGGCTTCCGCAACGTCGTGGCCCAGATGGGCACCGCGCTGACCGAGCCCCAGGTCCACCTGCTCAAGCGATACACCAGCCGCTTTATCCTCGCGCTGGACCCGGACGCTGCGGGCGTCCAGGCCACTCTCCGGGGGCTGGAGACGGCCCGTCAGGCTCTGGACCGGGAACTGGAGCCCCTCTTCAACCCGCGGGGCCTGGTGGGCTTTGAGCGACGCCTGGGGGCTGAGATTCGGGTTCTCTCCCTCCCCGCAGGCTATGACCCCGATGACCTCATTCGCGCCGACCCCGACCGCTGGCGGGCGCTGGTCCAGGAAGCCGCCCCCGTTGTGGAGTTCTACCTCCAGATGCTTCTGGCCCAGGCCGATCTGGAGGACGCCAAAGAGCGGGCCCGCATCGTGGAGGCCATGCTCCCTCTCCTCCGGGATGTGGGAAATCCGGTGGAACGGGAGGCCTACGCTCAGAAACTGGCCCGGGCCGTTCGGGTGGATGCGCGGACCGTTCTGGAGCGGCTGCGTGAACAGGAACAGCAGCATGCCGTCCGGATTCGGGCCGTGCCGACGGGAGCCCAACCGTCGGCCGCCGGCGCGGCCGGGAAGGCCCGCAGGCCCTCCCCGGCAGACGTGGAGGGGTATGCGCTGACCCTCTTCCTCCGCCAACCGTGGTTGCTGGAGGCCGTGAACCAGACCATGGTCAGTCTGGAGATTCCGCCCCTGGAGGGCCAGGACTTTGCCGACCCTGCCGCGCGGGCCCTCTTTGAACTCTGGGAGGAGAGGCTGGCCGCGGGGAACGCGGACACCGGTCACCTGAAAGAGGGGCTTCCCGATGCCCTTGCCTCCCGGCTGGAGGCCCTCCCAGCCCCCCCGAAGGACCTGTCCGACGAGCAGTGGCTTCGGGAAGGGATGCAGGCCGCCCTGCGGCTGCGGGAGCGCCGTCTGCGGAGCCTGAAGGCGGAATTGCGCGCGCTGGCCGAAGACGCCCCGGCCTCCGAGGCCGACCGGTACGGGCAGGCCCTGACGGAAAACGCCCGCGCGCTTCTGCGGGTCCAGCAGGTTCTGCGCTACCGGCTGTGGGAGTATAGCCCCAACTCCGAAGCCCGAATCTCTGGAGCCGGAGGATGATCTCTGCGGCTCCAGCCTGTGAACCACGGATAGCCGGATATGAACCCGGAAATGAAACGAACGCTGAAAAACCCCTCGGGGGAAAAGAAAAAGGTCTCTTCAGGCCCGGAACCCTCTCCGGATGAACCCGACATGCCCGATCTGGAGGAAGTGGTTCCGCCGGAGGGGCTGGGCCTGGAAAAAGAGGCCCTGCTGGAAGAACCCGACCTGGAGCAACTGACCGAGGAGGCGCTGGCAGAGGGGGAATCCGCCGACCCGGTCCGGATGTACCTCCGGGACATCGGCCAGGTGGCCCTGCTGGAGCCCCATCAGGAGATGTGGCTCTCCACCATCCGGGAGGCCGCGACGTTCCTGAACCGGGTGCGCGAGCAACTCCAGGCCCGCCTCCGGCGCCCACCGACTCACCAGGAGGTATGGTCTCGCCTGGTCCGGGAGACCAGCAACTTATGGAAACAGGTGGTTCAGGTCTGTCAGGACGCCCACATTCCGCCGCCCGACCTGGGGGCGATCCTGGAGGAGGCCCGCGCGCTCCAGCGGGATCGGCTCCCGTCCATCCCTTCCTACACCTACCAGTTTCTGGAGCAGACGGACCCTGCGGTAAAGGACGGGCAGGGAGGGGACCTGACCCGGTTGATGCTGGAACTGCTCATCTACCTCCTGCTGCTTCCGGAGGAGACGCTGGAGTTCTACCAGGCCTACTGGCAACAGAAACGCTCGCTCCCGACCTCCTGGGCACTGCGCAGGAAGGCCCCCTCCGAAGAGGTGCTGGCCGCGACCTGGGCCGACGTGGACGGGCGGGCCGCCGAAGCCCAGCAGAACCTCATCCAGGCAAACCTCCGCCTGGTGGTGAGCATCGCCAAGCGGTTCATCGGGCGGGGGATCGCATTCCTGGACCTCATCCAGGAGGGGAACCTGGGACTTCTCCGGGCCATCCGTAAGTTTGACCATACCAAAGGGTTCAAGTTTTCCACCTACGCGACCTGGTGGATTCGGCAGGCCATCAGCCGGGCCATCGCCGATCAGGCCCGCACCGTTCGCATCCCGGTCCACATGATTGAGACGATGAGCCGGCTGGCCCGCGTCCAGCAGGAATTGACCCAGCAGTACGGGCGTCCGCCCACGGCGGAAGAACTGGCCCTGGAGATGGGCTTTCTGGAAGACGAGGAAGCAGAGGCGGTCCGGCGCTCCCTGGCGACGGGGGACCCCCTCCCCCGCTCCGTTCAGCGGAGCCTCCGACAGGCGGTGGCCCGGGTGCGCAACATCCTCCACCTGGCCCAGGAGCCGGTCTCTCTGGAGACGCCGGTGGGCGAGGAAGAGAGTGGCCACCTGGGGGAGTTCATTGAGGATGAGACCCTCCCCTCTCCCGACGATGCCACGTCGCAACACATGCTGGCGGAGCAGATCCGGGGCATTCTGGACCTGCTGACGGATCGGGAACGGGCCGTTCTGGAACTCCGCTACGGCCTGCGGGACGGGCGGGCCTACACGCTGGAGGAAGTGGGCCGGGAACTGGGCGTGACCCGGGAGCGGATCCGTCAGATTGAGGCCAAGGCGCTGCGGAAACTGCGCCACCCCGGCCGAAGCCGGCGGCTGCGGGACTATCTGGAAGGATAGGCGATGATCGGCTGGTGGGTTTGCCTCCGGCGCCGGTTTTCCTGCAGGGGAGGGAAACCCGCGGATCCCGTGCTGGAGGAGAGCCTCCGGCGAGCGGTGGAGCGCCTGCTGGAGGACGAGGGGCTGACAGCAGACCTGGTGGATGAAGCCGCGGGGCGGCTTCTGGCCTGGGGCCGGGAGCAGGCTCGGCTCGTCCTGCAGCAGGAGGCTGGCGCGACGGAGGACCACCCTCGCCTGATCGCCCTCCGTCGGCGGATGCGGGAGATCGCCCGTCAGGTAGGACAACTCCCGCCCGAAAAGCAGGCAGAGGTCCTTCAGGCTATGCTCTCGGAGAATAACCTGCAGGAGGTATGATGGCCCGGAAGCGACGCGCAACCGTCCAGATCACCTGGACCTGGCGCAGCCTGGTGTTGCTGGCCCTGCTGCTTCTCCTGGCCTGGGCCCTGAGGGAATGGGCTGGCATAGACCTGCTGGGTGGCAAAGCGGGAGAGACTGTCGCCACCGACTGGATCGCCGTCCACTTCACCACTCCCCTGTACCCGGACGATCCGGCCCTCCATACCGGCAGTATAGACCTTCGCCTGGTGGACCTGATAGACGCGGCCCAGCAGGAAGTGAACATCGCAGCCTACCAGTTGAATCTCCCGACCGTGACCGATGCCCTGCTGCGGGCCCACCGACGAGGCGTGCGGGTCCGCCTGGTCACCGACGGAGCCTATGCCGACGAGGAGATGGTTCAGCGGCTCCGGCGAGCCGGCGTCCCTGTCACCGTCCGCCCGGAGGGGAGCGGGATTATGCACAACAAGTTCGTCGTGGTGGACGGGGCCTGGGTCTGGACCGGCTCCTGGAACTTCACCGAGAACTGCACGTACCGCAACAACAACAACGCCGTCCTCCTCGCTTCCCGGACGCTGGCGACCAACTACAACACGGAGTTTGAGGAACTCTTCGCCGGGAAATTCGGCCCCACGTCCCCCGCCCATACCCCCGTTCCGTCCTTCGTCGTAGAGGTTCCCGAAAAGGAGGGGCACGTCCCGGTGGAGGTCTACTTTGCCCCGGAGGACCGGGTGGCGAGCCACCTGATACCTTTCCTGCGCTCTGCGCGCCAGAGCGTTCGCTTTCTGGCTTTTTCCTTCACCAGCCGTTCCATCGGCGACGTGCTGATAGACCTGCACCGCCGCGGCGTCCTTGTCCAGGGGGTTGTGGAACAGCGGGGCTCCGAAGAGCCCTACGCCCAGTACGGCCGGCTCCGAGAGGCGGGGATCCAGGTCCTGCAGGACGGTAATCCCTACATTATGCACCATAAGGTCTTTATCGTGGACGACGCGGCCGTCGCTCTGGGTTCGTACAACTTCACGGGCAACGCGGAGGAGAACAACGACGAGAACCTGCTGATCCTCCACAGTCCGGAGGTCGCCGCGGCCTACCGGGCCGAATTTGATCGGGTCTGGATGCAGGCGCGGGGGGAGTAGTTTCATCGCGATTGCAGGGGCGGCGTAGTGGTCAGTCAACCGCAATTTTGTGGTCTACATGCCCTGAATATTAAACTTGACGGGCCAGTAGGCCGAAATTCATCTCGGCTCGCCCTGGCTACCTGACACTTCTGTGAACGGCTTGCTTCGGGGTTCGGCGGCCATCGTCGTCCACAGTTCCGGAGGAGGTGACCATGGAGAGAGAGCGGATTGCGTTAACTGGCGGGCACATTGTGGGCATCGCGATCGCTGCGCTGGTGCTGGCGGCAGTCTGTTGCGTTCTGGGCGGGATCGTCGGCGGCGCGGTCGGGTTTGGCCTGGGGCGGTCTTCCGTGCCGGCGGTGGAAACTCCCAGCATCCTGCCCTTTCCGGGCCTGCCGACCCCGCCGGGGATAGAGGTTACCCCCCTCCCGGCCGCGCGCCCCTACCTGGGCATCCGGTACATCGCCCGGCCTCGTGGGGCGGAGGTCCAGGAAGTGATCCCCGGCAGCCCCGCCGAGGAGGCCGGGCTGAAGGTCGGCGACCTGATCCTCGCCGTGGACGGACGGCGGGTCACAGGCAACCGGCCGCTGGCTCAGATCCTCGCCTCCTACCGCCCCGGCGACCGGGTGACGCTCACGGTGGAACGGGATGGAGAGGAACTGGAAATCCCGGTCACGCTGGGCCGCTGGCCCTGAGCGCTGTCGGTAGCGTCTGTGCCCCTCGCCGCTCCCCACAGGCGCTAACGCATCCTGGCTTAAGTCTACCACCCGTTTGAGGGACGCCGAATCCATAAAAGAAAATTGTTTTTGTGGCAGCGGAGCCGCCACAAAAAAAAAATTTCCCCTCGGACTGGTGAGGGGATTATGCCGGGGGGCACTGACCTGAGGGACGGCGTGGGCGGCTGGCTGCCTCGGTGCCGACTGCAGGGACGACCCGCTGGTCGTCCTGATGGGGGGCGACCAGCAGGGTCGCCCCTACTGGGCCTTCGCCGACCCCGCGCAGCGCGGCAAGATAAATCGTGTAGCGCAAGATTCATCTTGTGGCGCGGCGCGATGGGCAGGATAAATCCTGCGCTACGGGCCAGCCAACTGCAAGTTTGCGGGTCTATACGCAGTAGGTCGGATTGATAATCCGACTACCGGGTCGGATTGACAATCCGACCTACAAGCCGGATCAGCCATCTGATGCTTGACACCAAGGAGGACGCTATGGACCTGGGTCTACGGGACAAAGTCGCGCTGGTTGCCGCCGCCAGCCGCGGACTGGGCTACGCGGTCGCGCGCGAACTGGCCCGGGAGGGGGCCCGGGTTGCCATCTGCGCGCGAAGTAAGGGGCCGCTGGAGACCGCCGCCGCGGCCCTCCGCGAGGCCACCGGCGCCGAAATCCTGGCCCTCCCTGCCGACGTCTCCCGGCCTGAGGACGTGGACCGCCTGGTCGGCACGGTCCGGGACCGCTTCGGCCGAATAGACATCCTGGTCACCAACGCGGGTGGCCCCCCGCCAGGCCGTTTTCTGGAACTGACCCCCGCAGCCTGGGAGGCCGCCGTCCAACTGACCCTGATGAGCGTCGTCCACCTCTGCTATGGGGTCGTCCCGGCCATGCGCGCCGGGGGCGGCGGCTCCATCGTGGCCATGACCTCCGTCAGCGTCAAGCAGCCCCTGCCCAACCTCATTCTCTCCAACAGCCTCCGGATGGCCGTCGTAGGCCTGGTCAAGAGCCTCGCCGACGAACTGGCTCCGGAGATCCGGGTCAACGCCGTCTGTCCCGGCTGGACCCGGACGGAGCGGGTGGTTCAACTCCTGGAGGACCGCGCGGCCCGCAACGGGACGACGGTCGCCGAGGAGGAGGCGCGGATCACCGCCGCCATCCCCCTGGGCCGGATGGCTGCGCCGGAGGAAATCGCCCGCGCCGTCGCTTTCCTGGCCTCCCCCGCCGCATCCTACATCACCGGCGTCAGCCTGCTGGTGGATGGCGGGCTCTACCGGGGGGTCTGAGAGCGGTCCTGAACGCTGGGAAAGACCCCTCGTGCGCTGCATCCCTGAACGTGCCAGACACCGGCTGGAGGTGCACGGCGTACTGAAGAAGCGACGAAAAGGGTCCGGTAACCAGGACCTATTCTCCCCCGGAGCCAGGAGGCCGTCATGAGAGGTGCGAATTACCGTTCTTCCGTTATCCGTGTTGCCGCTTTCAGCACCGCTGTACTGCTCAGTGCGATGGCCGTGTTCGCCTTTTTCCCACACGCCGCCCGGCTGGTCTCCGACCTCTATCCGCCCGTCCTGGCCGCGCTCTGCAGTGGGCTTTCCTACCAGATTTACCGCTCCCTGGAGAGGGGCCGGCAGGCCCGCCAGGTATGGGCACTGCTGACCGCGGCGATGGGGTTCTGGACCCTCGCCGAAATCACCTGGGCCCTCTACGACTTCGTGCTTCCGGGCGAGCCGTACCCCTCCTGGGCCGACCTGTTCTACCTGATCGGTGATTCTCTCCTGGTAGCGTTCTTCGCGCTCCAGGTCCGCTTTCTCCGCCTGGCCCTCCAGGGGTGGAAGCAATTCGTGGCCGTCGGGCTGATCCTCCTGTTCCTCACGGTGGCGGGCATTTTTGTCCTGGCGCCGATGTTCTCTGCGCCTTCGGAGAACTGGCTGGAGTTCAGCGTGGGCCTGCTGTATGAAGTCCAGTACCTGCTTCTCCTGATCGGCGCGACCGTCCTGACTCTGGCCGTTTATGATGGGATCCTGGGGCGCAGATGGGTGATCCTGGCCGCAGGGATGTGGCTGTATGCTCTCTCCAATCAGATTTTCTTCTATGCGAACTGGCACGATCTCTACTACCCTGACGGCCAGGCCACGCCGCTCAGCGTCGCCTTTGACCTGTTCTACATCGCTTCCTACCTGGTCATCCTGACCGGCCTCTATCTGCGGCGGGTTCTGCCCTTCCCCTCCGTCCAGGTGGAAGATGTGCTGACCTCTATGCCCCGATCCCGTCCCCGGGAAACCTGGGTTTTGCTCTCCGATGAGGGAGGACGGACCTCTTTTGTGGACCCGCGCCTTCTCCGGGCTCTGGGAGCCGCCGACGTTGGCCAATTCACCGGAGAGTTTGTCGGAACCATCCTGGGGCTACGAACAGACCTGGACAGGCAAATGCTGCAGGAGGTGCGAACCGAGGGGTATAGCCGTCCGCGGAAGGTCGTGCTGGCCGGACAACTCTATGCCCTGCAGGCGCTAATGGAAACAGGGCCCCGCCCCGATGTCTACTGGCTCCTGACCCCCTGGGATGCACGTCTGGAGATCCAGCCGGGAGAGAAGCCACCCCTGGAGGCCATACTGGCCCAGGCGGTGCGCGGTGTTGTCGCAGCCCCTTCGCCGGCAGAACAGATCAAAGCGTACTTTCAGGCCGTCTTCAGCCTGCTCTCCCTGATGTGCACCCGCGCGGGCGGAGCAGAGATCGGGCGGCAATTCGCCCGGCAATTCGGCCCAGAGTGGAGTGGATGCCAGGAGGCCCTGGATTCGGGCCGTCCAGAGGCCGCTGAGGCCTGCCGGAGCCTGCTGCAGCGGGCGCTGGAATATGTCCTGCTAACTGTCCCCGCAGACCAGGTCAGGGGCGCATTGGAGCGGCTGGAAGCGGAACTGGGGGAGGAGACGGTCCGGGCCGCTGCAGCGGCCAACCTGCGGGTACTTCCACCGGACCGGTGAGGTGGACGGCGCAGGGTGCATCCACTCGCCTTCAGCGGTGGGCGGGAGGTGGAAAATGCGAACTATCCAGCAAAAGAAATCCGTGTCTTCCGGTGCTGGCCTGCGTCCGTTGCCCCTCTGGCTGGGTCTCCTGACCGGCCTGCTGGCCGCCCTGGCCGGGGCAGCCCTCTCCCTTCCCACCCACGCGTCGGGCACCTCTCCACCTCCTGCTCTTGCCCCCAGCCTCTCCGCCGGCCCGCCCTCCCCCGACCCCCGCTGGCTGGACCTGGTCCGGGCGCAGGGAGCCCCGGGCCCCCGCCTTCAGGCCGCCGCGCCCTCCCTCCACGTCCACCTCACCGACCGGACCGTCGCCGGGCGGGTGCCCTCCCCCGCCCCCGTCTCCGTCCGGGTGAGCCGGGGCGACACGGTCTACATCAGCACCACTGTCCAGCCCGTCCCTGAGGGCGACGGGTACCTCTACGTCGTCGCCCTGCCCCCCTGGGGGACGGGCACCTGGGCCTACGGGTACTGCGGGGAGCCCTTCCTCCCCGGCGACGTCTTCTGGGCCGTCCAGGGCTCGGCCGTCCTCAGCCTCACCCTCCCCTCCCTCTCCGCCCTCGCTGACCCCGACGCCGACCGGGTCTCCGGCACCGCCCCGCCCTCGGAGACCGTCGCCCTCTACCTCTACCCCCGCGCGGCCCCGGATGCGGTCCTGACCCAGACCGTCGCCGCCGGTCCGGAGGGGACCTACCAGGCCTCCTGGGCCGACCTGCGCCCCGGCGACACCGGCTTCGTCGCCTGGAGCGCGGCCCCGAACCGGACCGCCTACCTGCGCTTCGTCGCGCCGCTCCTCCAGGTCCAGGTGAACGGCGCGGAAGTCGTGGGGATGGCCCCGCCCTGCACGGGCGTCGCGCTGGATGTCGCGGACGCCGCCGGGAACCCCCTCATAGAATACCAGACCTATACGGGCCGGGACGGCCGCTTCCAGGCCTGGCTCTGGTGGGCAGAGAAAGAGGAGGGCCTCCCGAAACTGCTCCCCGGCTACCGGGTCCGGGCCTCCGCCGCCGGCCAGGTCTTCTTCACCACCGTCCTCCCGGTGACCGCCCGGACCGATCGGGAAAGTGGGCAGGTCCTGGGCACGGCCCCGGCCGGCGCGCCCGTGCGGGTGGAGGTGGCCCACGGGCCCATAGAGTGGGCCTCGGAGTCCATCCTGCAGCGGCCGCCCTGGGCCTCGGTCTGGGTCACCGCGACGGCCCAGGGCCGCTACACCGCGACGGTCCCCCTCGCCCCCGCCGACTACGGCGCAGCCTTCGCCGTCGGCCCCGACGGCCACGAGACCTTCGCCCGCTTCGCCGTCCCCTACCTCCAGGCCATCCTGGGCCGGGAGCGGTACGGGCACGAATTCCGCCTCTGGGGGCAGGTGGACGACAGCAACGTCCCCCTGACCCTCACCCTCCAGGGGCCGACAGGCCTCCTGAAGGACGTCCGCTCCCCCCGCTCGGCGGGCAACGGCTTCTTCTACGACCTGCTTCAGGACACCGACCCGGTCCTGGAGAGTGGGGATGTCCTCACGGCGGAGACCCCGCATGGCCTGGCGGCCGCGCTGACCCTGCCCACCCTCACCGCGCGGGTGGACGTCCTCTCCGACACCGTCTCTGGGGAGGCGCCGCCGGGGGCGCGGGTCACCGTCCGCATCTGGGAGATGGAATCTCCGGGGGCGTCCGGTTTGGGGGACGGAGGCCCCGCAGGGCCTGCGGGCGGTGGGGGACCCCCCACGCCACCCCCGTTCATGGTTCAGGTCTCCCAGGTGGTCACCGCGGAGGCCGACGGGACCTACGTCGCCGACTTTCGGGGAATGGCGGACCTCACCCACCGCAGTTGGGGCGAGGTCTCCCTGACCACCCCGGAGGGGCACACCGTCGTTCGGCCCTTCCGGGCCTATGACTGCCGCCCCGTCCTCACCTCCGTCTTCGTCGGCGGCAACGGTCTCAGCGGCGAATCCAGCCAGGGCTGCCCCTCCGCCACCATCCGGCTCCGGGACCCCGCCGGGGTCCTCAAGGCCCAGGCCTATGCCGACTTCGCCTGGCAGAACTGGTTCTCTCTCTACTTCTACCTGTACGAGGTATGCCCCGTACCGGATTGGTGTGGGGGCAAGTCACACCCCATCCTCATCCTCCCCGGCGACCGGATTGAGGTGGAGAGCGGCGGGGCCGTCTACACCACGACGGTGCCCACCCTGACGCTGGAGGTGGACCGGGAGACGCCGGCCCTCTCCGGCTGGGGGCCGCCCGGGGAGACGCTCCAGGGCGAGGTCCGCAGCGACACCTCTGCCATCCATCATACCTTCACCGCGACGGTGGACGCGCAGGGCCGCTACACCGTCCCCCTGACCGGCATCTACACCCCGACGGCGGGGGAGAGCATCACCGTCCGGTGGCAGTCCGGGGAGACCCGGTTCCACGCGCTGGATGTCCTCCCACGACTGGAGGCCGCGCTGTTTGGCACATACCTCTACGGTTCCCTGCATCCCCTGGCCCCCTATGAAATCCCTGCCCCCTCCTCGGGCTCTTATACGGGCTACGCCGGGCCAGACGGGGGCTTCTCCGCCTATGTGGACCTTCTGTTCCCCGGCAGGACGGTGACCGTCACGATGCCGCAGGAAGAAGTCACCCTGACCCTCCCCCTGCTGACGGCGCGGGCGGATCGGGGGACGGCGACGGTCTCCGGCGAGGCGCCGCCGGACGCGCCCCTGGAGGTTCGGCTCGCCGCCTACCCCCTCTACCTCTCCCGGCAGGTGACGGCGCCCGCGGCCGGGACGTACACCGTCTCCTTCCCCGATGCGGCCCCCCTGCCGGACGGCGCGTGGGGGACGGTGCGCTCCAGCCATCCCCAGGGCCACCGGGTCTTCCTGCAGTTCGGCCTGCGGGCCTGGTCGGTGGCGCTGGGGGAGCGGTGTGCGGGCGGCTACGCCGACATGGCCGGCGCGCCCTTCACCGCCACGCTGGAGGCGGCCGACGGGTTCACGGAGAGCGTGACGGAGACGGCTTCCCTGTACAACGCGTCCTTCTCCGTGTGCTTCTCCCGCCCCCTCGGGTCCGGCGACCGGCTGAGGCTGGTCCAGGATGGCAGGGAGACGGAGTTCGTGGTCCCCCGCCTGACCGCGCGCCACGACTGGGCCGCACAGGTGCTGGAGGGGGAGGCGCCGCCGGGGAGCCTGGTGGAGGTGACCTTCCCGCGGGGATGGCGCTCCAGCCTTGGCCCACCCGGGGCCGCCGGCGCCGGCCGCTACCGGCTGGATACCCGCGACCTGGGCCTGCGGCTGGGGGATTCGGGGGCCGTCGCGGTGACGGACGCGGCGGGGAACACGACCCGGCTGGGGTTCCGGTCCCAGGGGCTCCGGGTCTATCTGCCGCTGATCGTCCGATAACCGTATGGAGCGGTATGCGGCTCTACGTGAGCCGGGGGTGGGCGTGATGGCTCCGCCCGTCCGGTTCAACTG
>DAOUBO010000568.1:0-1775 GCA_034432695.1 Anaerolineae bacterium
CGCCGGGTCTCCCCCGTCACCGCGGTGCCCGGCACCACCCGGACCGTCGTGGAGGAGCGGTTCGGCCCCTTTGTCCTTGTGGACACCCCCGGCTTCGGTGAAATCGGAGGGCAGGACCGGGCTGAGGTCGCCCGCCGCGCGGCCGAAGAGGCCGATGTGGTCATCCTGCTTCTGGACGCCGCTGCGGGGATCCGCCAGTCCGACTACGACCTGTACCAATCGCTGCTGGCCGCGGGGCTGCCGGTCATCGTGGCGCTCAACAAGATAGACCTGGCCCGGCGGGAACTCCCCGCCATTCTGGAGAACGCCCGAAAGAAACTGGGCACGACGCCGATCCCCATCTGCGCCCGGACGGGCGCGGGTGTGGCCGACCGGCTGATCCCGGCCGTTGTGGAGGCCCACCCCTGGATCGCCGTCGCCCTGGGACGGGCCCTGCCGGCCTACCGGCGGCAGCTGGCGGAGCGGGTCATCCGGAGCGCGGCGGCGCTGAACGGCATCATCGCGGCGGAGCCGGTGCCGGGTCTGGACGTCCCCCTGCTTCTGGCCGGTCAGGCGCGAATGGTCCTGCGCGTCGCGGCCATCTACGGCGAATCCCTGGCCGTCCGCCACGCGCGGGAACTGCTGGCGACCATCGCCGGAGGGGTCGGGCTCCGCTTCCTGGCCGGACAACTGGCCAAAATTCTCCCCGGCCCCGGATGGGTCATCTCCGGAATCACCACCGGGCTGGGAACATGGGCGATAGGGGAGGTCGCCCGGCTGTATTTTGAGGGCGGCAAACAACTGACGCCGGCCCAGTTGCGGGCCCGCTACCGGGAAACGGTCGCGCTGGGCCGGCAGAGATTGCTCCGCCGGCTGAAGTTGCGAAGCAGGTAACATCACCCAGGGAGGAAGGACGTGCTTCCACGGGCTCAGGCCATCCACGACCAACTGATCGCCTGGCGGCGGGATTTCCACATGCACCCCGAACTGGGGTTTCGGGAGAGCCGTACGGCGGCGAAGGTCGCCGGGGTTCTCTCCTCGCTGGGCTACCGCGTCCGCACGGGCGTGGGCCGAACGGGCGTGGTCGCGGACCGGGGGGAGGGGCGCCCGGTCGTCGCTATCCGCGCCGATATGGACGCGCTCCCCATCCAGGAGGCCAACGACGTCCCCTACGCGTCCCGCGTCCCCGGCGTGATGCACGCCTGTGGCCACGACGCCCACACCGCCATCGCGCTGGGCGTCGCGACGCTTCTGGCGGAGGAGTCGTTCCCTGGCACTATCCGCTTCCTGTTTCAGCCCGCGGAGGAGGTCCAGGACGAGGAGGGGCTCAGCGGGGCCCAGCGGATGATTCAGGACGGCGCGATGGAGGGAGTGGACTTCGTCCTGGCGCTGCACGTGGACCCCTCCATCCCGGCGGGGGACGTCCGGCTGGAGGTGGGACCGGCGTCCGCGGGGGTGGACACCTTCTACGCGACCCTTGTTGGCAAGGGCGGACACGGCGCGTCCCCGCACAAGACGGTGGATCCCATCTACATCGCCGGGCACGTGATTCTGGCCCTGCACGGCATCGTCTCCCGGCGCATCCAGCCGACCGCTCCCGCGGTGGTCAGCATCGGCGCGATCCACGGCGGCGACGCCGATAACGTCATCCCGGAGGAGGTGGAACTGCGGGGAACGATCCGCTACAAGGACCCGGCGGTACAGGAACAAATTCACCGGGAGATAGAGCGCGCGCTGGAGGTCGCCCGCGCGCTGGGAGGCGACTACCGGCTACGGATAGAGCGGGGGTACCCGCC
>DAOUBO010000569.1:0-1865 GCA_034432695.1 Anaerolineae bacterium
TCCATATGGGTGGCCTGTAGGCCGAAATGAAATTTCGGCTTACATCCATATGGGTGGCCTGTAGGCCGAAATGAAATTTCGGCTTACATCCGGCGGTTTATCCAAATATGGGTGGCCCGTAGGCCGAAATGAAATTTCGGCTTACATCCCCGGGGGTTTATCCAAAGTCCAGGCAAAAGGGGATCAAAGTTTAATTCTATGAGGGTGGCTATATGTATCCGGACAGCGAGATCCTGTTTCCCCCGCGCTGCATCCCCCATCTGCGGAATCTGCGAGGGGAAGAGTGGGCCAGATTTATTGACCGTCTTGCCCGTCTGCCCGACGACCATGAGGATGTCCTCGGCTTCTCCTATCTGATGATCCAGCTCGGCAGTTGCCTGACCTGCAGTCTGGATAGTTACCGGGCATCCCTGGGCTGCTGCACCTGCGCCCGGCGGACCATCGCGGGCTTCAAAGGGTCCGACGAGGACCTGATCCGCCTCTTTGAAGAAGCCCGCGAAAAAGTCCGGGCCTATCTGCGGGGTGAGGAAGCCCCCTCCCCGGTGGAGGAGGGGGCCGAGGAGGAGCCAGAGCCGGTATGAAGGCTCGCGTCTTTCCTTTTGCACCTCTCCTGGTTTTGTTGAGCGGCTGCGTTGCCTTTTCCCCCGCTCCGCTTTTCCACCTGACCGGCGAAGAGGAACCCCTTCGGCAGGCCTACGCGCTGCTCCAGTTGGCCGGGAACCCCTTCCACGCCCAGCCCCGCGCCCTTCCCTATGAACCGGTCGCCCACACCGGCTTCAACCCGTTCGGTATCAACGTTTTCCTGGAACAGGAGGTGGAACTCTGGAAGCGGGAGCGCACCGTCCAGATGGTCGCCGACGCCGGCTTCCACTGGCTCCGCCAGAGTTTTCCCTGGGAGGACATAGAGATCCACGGCAAGGGCGACTTTGAGGACCGGCGGCATCTCCCCCACCGCTCCGCCTGGGAGAAGTATGACCACATCGTTTCCCTGGCCGAGGAGCACGGCCTGGACATCATCGCCGTCCTGAGCAACCCCCCGGCCTGGTCCCGCGCCGACGGCGACGCCCGGGGCACCTTCGCTCCACCGGACAACCTGGAGGACTACGGCGACTTCGTCTACGCCGTCGCCTCCCGCTATCGGGGCCGCATCCGTGCCTACCAGGTCTGGAACGAGCCCAACATCTACCCCGAGTGGGGGGAGCAGCCAGTGGACCCGGTCGGCTACACCCGCCTCCTCTGTACGGCCTACCGGCGGATCAAAGAGGCCGACCCGGAGGCGATCGTCCTGACCGGCGCGCTGGCCCAGACCATTGGCTACGACTTCGGGCCCGGCGCGTGGACCGGGATGAACGAGTTCGTCTTCCTCCAGCGGATGTACGACGCTGGGGCCGCCGACTGCTTTGATGTCCTGGCCGTCAACGACTACATCCTCTGGTCCGCTCCGACCGACCGCCGAATGCGCCCCTGGGCCGTCACCTACGCCCGTCCCGTCTACCTGCGGGACATCATGGTCGCCAACGGGGATGCCCATAAGCCCATCTGGTTCGCCGAGATGAACGCCAACGCCCTCCCCGACGACCCTTCCATCCAGGATTTCGGAGCCTACGGGCAGGTAACCCTGGAGCAACAGGCCCGCTACGCGCCCCTGGCCTACGAGCGCGCCCTGCGGGAGTGGCCCTGGGTCGGCGTCGTGAACTTCTGGTTCTTCAAGCGCCCCTCGGACGCGGAGAAGGGCCAGGCCTGGTACTACTTCCGCATGGCGGAGCCCGATTTCACGCCCCTCCCCGTCTACCACGCCATGAAGGACTACATCTCCGGCCTGACGCCGACCCTCTACCCCGGCACCCATCAGGAGGACCACTGGG
>DAOUBO010000570.1:0-2223 GCA_034432695.1 Anaerolineae bacterium
CGTTATGCCGGTTGCCCGGTGGACCTGAGCGCGGATGCGCTGGTCTCCCAGCAGCATGCCCGGCTGGACTACCAGGCAGGCCAGTGGGGGATTACCGATCTCGGAAGCCGCAACGGAACCTATGTGAACGGCCAGCGGATCCGTTCCCGGGTCCTCCAGAATGGGGATGAGGGACAGATAGGAAATACCCGGATGCGATTTTATGCAGGCCGATGACCCTCTGCTGAGAGGGAAGTCGGAGTGGAGAAATAGAAATGGAGATGAATTCACCCGTTGCGAATGCAGCTACCTGGGCCTCTGGATGGGCGGCCCGCCCCGGGCCCGGGCGGGCGGTCAGCCAGGACAGCCTGGGGTTGCCGGAGGGCGTTCCGGAAGACCTTCTGGCCATTAAGGGACGCCTCTATCTGGTCGCCGACGGCATCGGTGGCCATCAGGCCGGAGAAGTCGCCAGCGGGCTGGCCGTAGACGTCATCCGGCACGCCTACTATGCGGATCCAGACCTGGATCTGGAGGTCTCCCTGTGGCGGGCGATCGCGGAGGCCAACATGGCGATTGGCCGCCAGGCCCAGGACCCGGCCCGGGCCGGGATGGGAACGACCGTCGTCGCAGCCGTCGTCCGGGGGGAGGAACTGGTTGTGGCCCACGTTGGCGACAGCCGGGCTTATCTCTGGCACCACGGGCATCTGCACCAACTCACCACGGACCACACATGGGTGGCGGAACGGCTCGCTGCAGGCATCCTGACCCCGGAGGAGGCCGCCAACCACCCTCTGCGCCATGTCCTCACCCGCTCCCTGGGCAGCGCGCCCGATGTGGAAGTGGACATCGCCCGACACAACTTCCGGCCGGGCGACCGGCTCCTGCTCTGCACCGACGGCGTTTGGGAGATGCTGCCGGAAGAGGAAATGGCCCGTATCCTGGGCCGGGCCGACCCCCAGACGGCCGCGACGGCCCTGGTCGCCCGGGCGCTGGAGGCTGGCGGCCAGGACGACGCGACGGCTCTGGTGGTGGAGCGCTCTGCTTCCCCTCCCTTGCGGCTGGGGGGGACCCTCTCCGCCCTTCCTCTCTGGGCATGGGCGTTTCTGGGCCTTGCGGCTCTTCTTGTCCTCGGGCTTCTTTGCTCCACGCCACTGATCGGAGTCCTTCGCTGGCGGCCCACGCCGACGGCGCTTCCCTCTCCCACTTCCCAGGTCGCCCTGAATCAGGTGGGCGGGGGCTCGCCCATTTCTCCCAGCACGCCGACTCCCCCCTTCTCCACACCCACACCTTCACCTCTTCCTTCGCCCACAGAAACGGCAACGGCCTCTTCCCCAACGCCGCCGGTTCTTTTGTCGGCGGAATATGCGTTCACCAATCCGCATTGCGTGAATCCGGACAGCCCCAAACGGGGAAAGGAGTTATACCTGGACTGGCGCGATCAGCACTCGGGCCAGTGCCGTTTGCCGGTAGAAGAACGGTTGGACGTCATCAACTGCGACTGGATAGACCGGCAGGGACACCAGTGGTGCGAGGTCAGGATTCCCACGGCAAGGCTACAACAACTCTGCCCGGAGAAATACAGCCTTTATGAGGTCAGGGAGCCCGGATGGTCCTGGGGATACATTCCCAAGTTTCGGCTGGGCCCCTGCCCATGATGAAGCAATCTCTCTGGTGTAATTGCCTGCCTTAACCCTTTCCCAGCCCCTCCCCTGAAGTCTGGCTTTTTCGGGGCGGGGGTGAGAAAATATCCAAAACCTGCCCCGGCGCAGTGAAAAGAACATAAATAAATGTTTTTTCGCTGCAGCGGTGAAGCCGCCGCAGTGAAAAAACAATCTTCTTTTCAGGGCCTCGGAAACCGTCCTGGCCTCCTGCAGAGAGGCTGCAGGCAGAAAACCAGAGTTCAGGGGGAGAAGGGGCCAGGGTGGGACGGGGGGCAAAATGGGCCCGCCGAGCGGGGGGTAGGTAGTTCCTGGCTGGTATGGTATAATTAGTTAGAGCAACGGCTCACCCTTGCCCTGCACCCCAGAGCCAGAGTTCAGGGGAGTGGAGGAGCAGGGGTTCCAGCAGGCCTGCCGACCGGGGAGAGCAGGCAGTTCTATATCCAGGTTGTTCATAAGGAGTTGCTATGTCTCAACCGCTGCCCATGAAACTCAGCGCGGCCGGTCTGACAGACCCCGGCCTCCGGCGCCAGAGCAACGAGGATGCCTGGAGCGGCCCGCCGCCCCACCTCACCCCCCCACCAGC
>DAOUBO010000571.1:0-3164 GCA_034432695.1 Anaerolineae bacterium
GTGGGAGGTTTCTTTTCCCCGCCATTTGGCGGGGGGAGGTACGGGAGAAACGGCGCTACCCGCTGGGCCCTCGCTGGTGTACTCTGTTGATGATCTATACGCACCATTGGGAGGGAAAGTGCTGGCATCTCTGCTCATCACACTGCGAGAAGGGTTGGAGGCCGCCCTGATCGTCGGCATTGTGTTAGGTGTCCTCCACCGTCTGCAGCGGCAGGACCTGGTCCGCCCTGCATGGGTCGGCGTGGCGGCGGCGGTCGCCCTCAGTATCGCTGGAGGGCTGGCCCTCCGCAGCCTGGGCATTGCGCTGGAGGGCCGCAGTGAGGAGGTCTTTGAGGGCGCAACTATGCTGGTGGCAGCCTCGGTGTTGACCTGGATGATCTTCTGGATGGGACGCCGGGGACGGGAGATCCAGACCTCCCTGGAGCGGGATGTCCGCCGGGCGGCTGCTCAGAGAAGCGCGTGGGGCCTCTTCGGCCTGACATTCATCGCGGTCGTTCGGGAGGGGATAGAGACGGTCCTCTTTCTGAACGCGGCCCTTTTCACGTCCACCCCTGCGCAGATTCTCATCGGCGGCATCGTGGGGCTGACCGTTGCCGTCGGGCTGGGATGGGCCATCTTCGCGGCGGGCAGGCGGCTCAACGTCCGGGCCTTCTTTCAGGCCACCGGCATCCTCCTGCTCCTCTTCGCGGCCGGGCTGGTTGCCCGGGGCGTCCACGAATTCCAGGAAGCCGGCCTGCTCCCCACTCTGGTCCAATCTGTATGGAACCTTAACCCGATCCTGGATGAGCACAGTCTGCCGGGCGAATTCCTGAAGGCCCTTTTCGGCTACAATGGCGACCCCTCCCTGCTGGAAGTTCTGGCCTACGGGCTGTATCTGCTCATCGCAGGGTGGACGGGCCTTCGGCAGGCCACCAGGCCCAGGGCTATCCATTATGCCCGTTCGGACTGAAGAGATGACCTCTGTCAACTCTTCGGCGCCACTGGCTCGCCTGGGCGAACGGTGCCCTCGGACTACTCTGGGGTCTCCCCTGGCTGGCGCATGTCCTGATGAAAATCGGCGCGGTCGGTCCGGCCCGGGCGATCGGAGAAGGACTTCGTCCTGGTCAACGTCCACATCCCCTACGAGGGGGAGATTCCCCAGACCAACCTGTTCATCCCCTACAACAGGATCGCAGAGCATCTGGACGAGCTGCCGGATAAGGACGCTCGCATCGTCCTCTACTGCCGAAGCGGAGCGATGAGCACCGCAGCGGCCGAGACGCTGGTTGGTCTGGGCTACAGGAACGTGTTCGAACTGGATGGCGGGATGCGGACCTGGGAGGCGGCGGGGTACGAACTGATCCGGCGGTAGGTCTGATTCAAACTCACTTCAGGAGGGAAAAATGGTTCGGGATCCAGTCTGCGGGATGATGGTTGATCCGGAAAAGGCTCCGGCCAAAGCGGAGTACAAAGGCAAGACCTACTACTTCTGCGCGCCGGGCTGCAAGGCGGCCTTCGAAAAGGACCCGGAAAAGTACCTGAAGGGGGCCGAGGAGCCTCAAGGACACCATCATATGCACCACGGTCACTGACCGATGGTGCCGGGCAGGGTCCCCCCGCTGATCTTTCATCGGTAGGGGGACCCTGCTGTTCGCGGAGGCCATTGACGATGCACTGGAAGAATCCAACTGATGACCGGATCCGGCACGGGGTGCTTCCCATCCTGATATGGTTGGTCATCGTGCTCCTCTTCGGTCTCCTCGTTTCGGCGTGTGCGGGCGGGAGCATGGAGGGGCCGGCCCGGATCGAACTCAGCACCACAGAGTTTGACCTGGGGACGATCCCCAACACCGAACCGGTCTCCCGCACCTTCGAGATCCGCAACGTCGGCGAGGGCCGGCTGGAGATCACGGGCGTCAGCACCTCCTGCGGCTGCACCACCGCTGAGGTCGCCGACCGGGTCCTTGACCCCGGGGAGGCAACCCGGCTGGTCGTGACCTTTGATCCCCGGGTTCACGACGGCGAGACCGGCACCTTCCTCCGGCAGGTCTACGTCCGCTCCAGCGACCCCGCTACGCCGGAGGCGGTGCTCACCCTTCGCGGGACAGTAGTAGCGGCACAGGATGCCAGGTCCTCTCCCGTCGTCTACTACAACCGGGCATGCGCCGATTGCCTTCATTATATAGAGGAGACGGTCGTGCCGCTCCTGCAGGAGGCTGGCTATCCGGACCCGATCTACAAGGACTACATCAACGAACCGGCCAACCGGGCCGAACTACTGGAGCGGAGCAACGCCCTCGGTGTGCCGCCCAGCCTGCAATCCCACCTGACCGTCTTCGTCGGCGATCGGATCATCCTGGAGGGCCACATCCCCGGACAGGTCATTGCCGACCTGCTGGACACCCCACCGACTGTGTTTGAACGCATCGTGGTTTACCAGGACAAGATGAGCGGCGCGACGGCGTACACGGCCTGGGCGTTCCGCGGCGAGCCGCAGACCTACCCAATTGACACCCCCATCGCCGAATATCTGGCCTACCTGGAGGCCCACGGGGAGCATTTGACGCCAGCCCCCTCCACAGAGAGCGACCGCGCCCTTCTGCCCCTGGTGCTGGCCACCGGCTTCCTGGACGGCCTTAACCCATGCGCCTTTGCCGTGCTGCTTTTCTTCATCGCTTTCCTCTTCACCATTCGCCGCACGGCCTCTTCCATCTGGGTGATGGGGCTGATCTACGTCGCCACCATCTATCTGGCCTACTTCCTCATCGGCCTGGGGTTGATGCAGGCGATCCTGTTCGCCGGGGAGCATCACCTGATGGCAAAGATCGGCTCGTGGCTGGTCATCGTGTTGGGGCTGGTCAACGTGAAGGACCACTTCTTCCCAGATTTGCCTTTCCACCTGCGAATCCCTACCATCGCCCACGGGACGATCCAGGACTGGCTGAAACGGGCCACCTTCCCGGCGGCGGCGGTTGGGGGGTTTCTGGTGGGGCTCTGCACCTTCCCCTGCTCCGGTGGCATCTACGTCGCCATCATCGGCCTGCTCTCCGCTCGCACCACCTACTGGCAGGGGGTCGGCTATCTGGGGCTTTATAACCTGATGTTCGTTGCACCGCTCCTGCTGATCCTGGCCGGTGTGGGCAACCGGCGGGGGTTGCACCGCATCCGGTTGCTGGAGCAATCCC
>DAOUBO010000572.1:0-2254 GCA_034432695.1 Anaerolineae bacterium
CAGCGGGCCACCCGCTACCGGGTCAAACTGGATCCCACCGCCAAATCCGCCACCGGCCTCCCCCTCAAAGAGGAGGTGGAGTTCACCTTCGCCACCGTCGGCTACCTGGAGGTGGCCCAGGTCATCCCGGAGCCCAAAGCGCGCGACGTCCCCCCCACCACCCCCGTCACCATCATGTTCAACCGCCCCGTCGTCCCCCTGCAACTGGTCAGCGCGCCCGCGGCCGACATGCCCGTCCCCGTCGTCTTTGACCCGCCCGTGGAGGGCACCGGCGAGTGGGTCAACACGTCCATCTACGTCTTCCGGCCCAAAACCGGCTTTGTCCCCGGCCAGACCTACCGGGCCACCGTCCCCGCCGGCCTCTCCGACACCACCGGCGGCGTCCTGGAGGAGGACTTCTCCTGGGAGTTCACCATTGAGGCCCCCTACGTCCTCTTCGTGGAGCCCGCCACCGGCTCCACCTTCGTCCCCCTCACCCAGACCGTCAAAATCACCTTCAGCCAGCCCATGGACCGGGCCTCGGCCCAGGCCGCCTTCTCCCTGAAGCCCCTGCGGAGCGAGTCCCGCGTCCCCGGCCGGTTTGAGTGGAGCGAGAACGACACGGTGATGACCTTCATCCCGGAGGGACGGCTGGACCTGGATACGGAGTACCTCATCGCCCTGGAAGGGACGGCCCGCTCCGCCCAGGGCGCGGCTCCGCTGAAGGCCCCGTACAAATGGTCCTTCCACACCGTCCCCTACCCGCGTATCCTCAGCACCGACCCCAGCGACGGCACGAAAGCCGCCTACCCGGGCACCGAGTTCCGCATCAAATTCTCCGCCCCCATGGACGTCTCCACCCTGATGCCCAACATCACCATCATCCCCGAACCGACCCGCGTCTACACCTACTGGGACCCGTGGGAGAACGCTTTTGTCCTCAACTGGAGCCCGCCCGCGTCCACGTCCTGGGAGGTCCGCCTGGGCGGCCGCATGGCCGACCCCTACGGCAACACCATCGGCCGGGACACCGTCGTCCGCTTCTCCACCCGCCCGCTGGACCCCGCCGTCTACCTGCAGGTGCCGGGCAACGTCGGCCTCTACAACGCCTACACGTCCACCTACGTCTACATCTCCCACCTCAACGTCAGCCAGGTGGACCTGACCCTCTCCCGCCTGACCTGGGAGCAGTTCCAGCGCCTGACCACCGGCGACTGGTGGGCGGCCTGGGAGAGTTTCCGCCCGCCGGAGGACCAGATCGTCCGCCAGTGGACGGTTCCGGTGGAGGCGCCGCTCAACGAGGCCCGCTACAAGCGGATCAACCTGACCGAGGACGGCGGCCCCCTTCCCCCCGGCGCCTACTTCCTGGTCGCCTCCGCGCCGGAGACCCGCCGCCAGGGCATGGTTAACCGCCACATCCTCGTCGTCTCCCGCATCCACCTGACCCTCAAGGTGGCCCCGCGGGAGGCGCTGGTCTGGGCCACCGACCTGGCCACCGGCCAGCCCGTCCCCAACCTGCCCGTGACCCTCTACGGGCCCAAAAACTTCACCGCGCGCGGCACCACCGACGCCGACGGCGTCTTCCGCACCGGCTTCCCGCCCCTGGAGGACCTCTGGGCGACCTTCCTGGCCCACTCCGGCGCGCCCGGCGAGCCCCCCTTCTCCGTCGTCCACAGCGACTGGTACAGCGGCATCGGCCCCTGGGACTTCGGCCTCACTTCGGAGTTCTACGTCCGGCCCTACCGCATCCACGTCTACACCGACCGGCCCATCTACCGGCCCGGCCAGCCCGTCTACTTCCGCGGCGTCGTCCGGGCCGAGGACGACGCCCGCTACACCCTGCCCCCGGCGGGCGAGACGATCTCCGTCACCGTCCGCGATGACCAGGGCAAGGAAATCTACAAAGAGACCCTCCCCCTTTCCGACCTGGGCACCTTCAACGGACAGTTCACCCTGGCCCCGGAGGCCGGCCTGGGCTACTACTACATTGAGGTGGCCTACCGGAAACAGACCGACGGCGTCGGCTTCCAGGTGGCCATGTACCGCCGCCCGGAGTTCCAGGTGACCGTCACCCCGGATAAGGACCAGGTCCTGGCGGGCGACCGGATCAACGTCGCCGTCCAGGCCACCTACTTCTTCGGCGGCCCCGTCGCCGGCGCGACCGTCCGCTGGACCCCGCCGTCTACCTGCAGGGGCCGGGCAACGTCGGCCTCTACAACGCCTACACGTCCACCTACGTCTACATCTCCCACCTCAACGTCAGCCAGGTGGACCT
>DAOUBO010000573.1:0-3195 GCA_034432695.1 Anaerolineae bacterium
CCCTCGGTCGGGTACGGCCTCGGCGGGTGAGGGCTCGCCTCCCTCTACTCTATGCTCCAGACCTGCGCGCCGGGGCTGGCGGTGGTCAACATAGACAACGGGGTCGGCGCGGGGGCGGTCGCCGGGCTGATCGCGAACCGGATGGCCATGGCGCGGCGCGGGGCCACCCCCGACGGCGAGGGAGCACAGCGCAGTCCGTCCACGCTGTTTCCGGAGGGAAGCCCGTGAAAACCGTGCTCTACCTGGACCTTTTCGCCGGCGCGGCGGGGGATATGCTTCTGGGGGCACTGCTGGACCTGGGGCTGGGGCTGGACGCGCTCCGGGAGGACCTGGCGAAGATGGGCCTCTCCGGCTACGAACTGGAGGCGGTGCGGCAGGTCCGCTGCGGCGTCTCCGGGACGCGCCTCTACGTTCGGGACGTCGCCCGCGCCTATCCCGCCCGTCACCTGCCCGATGTCCGGAGGCTGCTGGGGGAAAGCCGCCTGCCTCCGAAAGTCCGGGACCGAAGCCTGGCCGTCCTGGAACGGCTGGCGCGGGCCGAGGCGCGGGTCCACGGTGTGCCGATAGAGGAGGTACACTTTCACGAGATCGGGGCGGTGGACACGCTGGTGGATGTGGTGGGGTTCATCGCCGGGCTGGAGCGGCTGGGCGCGGCGGAGGTCTTCGCCTCACCGGTTCCTCTGGGCACCGGGTTCGTCCAGACGGAGCACGGGCTGCTCCCGGTCCCGGCGCCGGCGACGCTGGCCCTTCTGGCGGAGGTGAACGCCCCCACCCGACCCCATCCTGCCCAGACGGAGATTCTGACGCCCACCGCGGCAGCCCTGCTGGCCGAACTGGCGACCTTCGCCTGCCCGCCGCTGCGGGTGCGGGCCGTCGGCTACGGGTTCGGGGAAAAGGAGTTCCCCTGGCCCAACGCCGTCCGGGCCTGGCTGGGGGAACTGGAGGAGACGCCGGGTCGGGAGGGGGTTGTGCTCCTGGAGTGCAACCTGGACGACGCGACGGGGGAACTGATGGGCTACGTGATGGAGCGGCTCTTCGCCGCGGGCGCGCTGGACGTCTGGTTCGTCCCTGTCCAGATGAAGAAGAACCGCCCGGGAGTGGTTCTCTCGGCGCTGGCCCGCCCAGAGCGGGCCGACACGCTGGCTTCCCTCATCCTGCGGGAGACCCCCACGCTGGGGGTTCGGGTCCGGCCCGCGGAGCGGTTCGTCGCAGGGCGGGCGGAGCGGACGGTGGAGACACCGTGGGGGCCCGTGCGGGTGAAGGAGAAGTGGCTGGGCGGGGAGCGCGTCGCGGTCTCCCCGGAGTATGAGGACTGTGCCCGCATCGCGCGGGAGCGGGGGGTCCCGCTGGAGGAAGTTTATGCGGCGGCCAGGGAGGCCGCTACCGGCCGTACCCCAGCCGCCGCACCATCGCCGGATTCCTCCGCCAGTTCTTGCTGACCTTCACCCACAGGTCCAGATAGACCTTCCCACCGACCATCCGCTCTATCTCCTGCCGTGCGGCGGTGCCGATGCGGCGGAGCATCTGTCCCCCGGCGCCGATGATAATCCCCTTCTGGGACTCCTTCTCCACGTAGATGGTCGCTGCGATGTAGACGCCCCCGCCCTCCCGCTCTTTGTACTCCTCCACGACGACTGCAACGGAATGGGGCACCTCCTCGCGGGTGAAGTGGAGCACCTGCTCCCGAATGAGTTCGGCGGCGATCTCCCGCTCCGTCTGGTCGGTGATGAGGTCTCCGGGATAGTAGCGGGGCCCCTCGGGGAGATACCGGACGATCTGGTCCAGCAGTCTGTCCAGATTGACCCCCTCCGTGGCGATGGTCATCATCCAGTCGGCCCGCTGGGGGACCAGGTCCCAGTAGGCCCCGGCATGGGGCTTCACCTTCTCTGGCGGGAGCAGGTCCATTTTGTTCAGGACCAGGATGACCGGTTTCGTCGTCCGCTGGCGGATCATCTCCGCGATCATCCGGTCCTCCTCCGTCGGCATCACGGAGACGTCCACCACAAAGAGGACGACATCGGCGTCAGGGATGGCGGAGGCCGCGGCGGCGACCATCGCCTCCCCCAGTTTGTGAAGCGGCTTGTGCAGCCCCGGCGTGTCCACGAAGATAATCTGGGCGTCCGGTCGGGTGAGGATGCCCTGAATGCGGGTTCGGGTGGTCTGGGGCTTGGGGGAGACGATGGCGACCTTCTGCCCCAGCAACTGGTTCATCAGGGTGGATTTGCCCACGTTGGGCCGGCCGATGACTGCGACAAACCCCGACTTATGGCCGGGGGGCACCTCTTCCATCTCCAGGTCCGGCGGCATTTCGTCCCTCGGAACTTCCTTCATCTGGCCCAATGGTGCACCTTCTCGTTTCGTGCCTGAATACGAACAGCCGCGCTCGTCGTTGAGCCTGCGGCGAAGCGGAGCGGCGTTTCCGGCCGTTCATTCCACCTTCCAGTAGGGACGCTCGGCCTCCCACGCTTCCCGAAACTCATCGGGGGCGGCCGCCAGCAGGGCCTCTCCCTCGGCCGTCACCGCACCATCGGGCAGGCGGATCTGGCCCGCCACTTTGGCGCCGGCGCTGCCGATCTGCTCCCCCCCCCCCACGGCCACCAGCGGCACGCCGACCGGAGTGGGCCTCCGGTAGCGGACGGTCAGGCGAAGGGTAACCATAAAGGTCTGATGGTCCTTGTGGAGCATCACCGCCCGGCCCGCGACCTCATCCAGGATGGCCGCGACGATGCCCCCGTGGACGACGCCAGGATACCCCTGGTACGTTTCCGGCACCACAAACTCGGCCCGAACAACACGGTCCTCCGGGTCCTCGTAGAACTTCAGTTTCAGGCCGCGGGGGTTCTCCCGCCCGCAGACGAAACACATCCGGGAAGTGGGTTGAGGACGCATGGCGGCTCAAGGAAGGGGGAATCCGGCCACGAACCGTTATTCGCGGCCGGTTCCCAGAACGTCCGCGACGATCGCCGCGATCTGCTCCGGGTGCTGGGCCACCCGGACTCCGGCAGCCTCCAGCGCGGCGATTTTCTCGGCCGCGGTTCCCGTCCCTCCCTCAATGATGGCCCCGGCGTGGCCCATTCGCTTGCCCGGCGGCGCGGTCCGGCCGGCGATAAAGGCAACGACCGGCTTGGTCATCCGCGCCGCGATGAAGCGGGGCGCGATCTCCTCGTCGTTGCCCCCCATCTCGCCCCTGAGGGC
>DAOUBO010000574.1:0-5567 GCA_034432695.1 Anaerolineae bacterium
CTGGAACGCCGGCGTGGTTCTGGTGGCGGATGGCCCGGACGGTGCCGGGGACTTCCCCGCCCTCTCCGAGGCCACGGCGTCCTGGGTAGCCGAGCCGTTCACGGTCACGCGACGGTATTGCCCGCCAGACCGCTGCGCGTCCGAGGCTCCTGCCCTGCACGCGGCCCTTCTGGGGGACTGGAACCGGGGGGCCTTCCTGATCCAGTACTTCGGCCACGCCTCCTGGCAGCAGTGGGCGGTGGAACGGCTGGTCCATCTGGACGACCTGCCCGTCCTCGCCAACAGCCGCCGCTACCCGGTGGTGGCCGAGATGACCTGTTTCGCCGGCGCGTTTCACCGCCCGGAGCCAACGCTGGATGAGGAACTGGTCACCCGCCCGGAAGCGGGTGCGGTGGCGGCCTGGGGCCCGACGGGCCTGGGGGCCAGCGCCGGGCATGGTCGCCTCGCCGGGGGCTTCTTCCGGGCCGTCTTCTCCGATACGGTCGGAACGGTCGGCGAGGCGACCCTGGCGGGGAAACTGAATCTGGCGGGAGCGCCCCAGGGAAGCGACCTGCTGGATACGTACGTTCTGCTGGGCGACCCGGCGCTGCGGTGGAACCGTACCCTGGTCCCCTGGACCGCCCACCTCTTCCTGCCCCTCGTGCGGCGGGAGTGAAACAATCGCCAGCGGGAGCCGCCGGGCCAGGGCTTTTGACCCGGCTATCGGACACTTTCTACGCGTAAGGGCTTCTGCAGGGACGAAAAACGTCACGCCGCATAGCGCAGGATTTATCTTGCATCCACCCCGCGCCTGCACGACACCCAACGACGGGTCCGGCAAGATAAATCCGACATTCCGCGGACCGTCTTTAGTTCGTAGTCCGCCACGGGCGAAGCGGAGTGGCGGGTTGGAGTCAGCCACGGAAAGATTCCCGGCTCCTGGGCAGGAATCCGCCCAACCGTTAACGGGTGACCATGGGCTACGCTGAGTTGCCCTTCGGGGGGAAGAGGGTATAATACTCACAGCGCCATTGCCTTGGCGGGCTCACATTTGGGTTGAAGAATAGGGTGCGGGCCGTCACAGGCTGGCTGACGCTGGCTTTTCCTTGTGCGAGGCCCGTGATGGGTCTGCGTTGAACCATCCTGGGGAGTGGAAGATGGAAGCGGTCGTTCTGGCGGCTGGCGAAGGCACCCGGATGAATCATCCCGACGGTCCGCCCAAGGTGCTGGTGGACCTCTGCGGTCCGACACTGCTGGAGCACGTGCTGGCTTCCCTGGCCGCCCTGGGGGTGCGGGAGTTCATCGTGGTGGTCGGGTATCGGGGGGAGGAAGTAGAAGCGTGGATTCGCCGCCACCGGCTGGACCGGAGATGGCCGATCCGGGTGGTGCATAACCCCCGCTGGCCGGAGGGCAACGCCAGTTCCATTCTGGCCGCCGGCCCCTATCTGAAGGACGACCGCTTCGTCGTCGCGATGGGCGACCACCTCTTTGACCCGCGCGCCCTGCAGGGATTTTTGAAAGTGCGCGGGGACTTTGTGGGGGTCTTTGACTCCCATCCGCGCTATGTGGATGTGGCGGAAGCCACCAAAGCCCAGAGCCGGCGGGGCCACGTGGTTGCCCTGGGCAAAGACCTGACGGAGTTCCGGTACGTGGATACCGGCCTCTTCATCTGCTCCCGGCGGATTTTCCCCTTTATTGAGGAATGCCTGAACGAAGGGGCCGGCACCTTCAACGAGGTCAAGCGGCGCTGGGTCGCCCGGGGGCACGTCCTGCACATTTTTGATTGCCAGGGTGCGTTCTGGATGGACGTGGACACGCCGGGGGACCTGGCTCGCGCACAGGCGCTGGTGAGCCAGCGGCTGATCCGGCCCAGGGATGGCCTGATTGCCCGCTACCTGAACCGGCGGCTCTCCATTCCCATCTCCCGCTGGCTGGTGCGTCACACTTCCCTGACCCCGAATCAAATCACGATCGGGGTGTTTGGCCTGACCGTCCTGGCGGCGCTCCTGTTCTGCCAGGGCGCGGGCTTTCCGGCCATCCTGGCGGGATTGCTGGCTCAGGTGGCTTCCATTCTGGACGGATGCGATGGAGAAGTGGCCCGTCTGCGGCACATGCATACACCTTTTGGCGCTTGGCTGGACGCAGTTCTGGACCGCTGGGCCGACGCGCTGCTGGTGGCGGGGATGGCCTGTGGCGCCTGGCGGATGCTGGGACAGCCCCAGGTCTGGCTGCTGGGCTTCCTGGCGCTGGCCGGCTCCTTCGCCATCTCCTACTCCGAGGCCCGCTACGAGGGGGCCTTCCGGGAACCCCCGGCCTTCGGGGACGGGATCCCGGCCAAGCGGGATATCCGCCTCTTCCTGATGATGCTGGGGGGCCTGAGCGGGCAACTGGTACCCGCCCTTTTCCTGATCGCGGCGTTGACCCTGGCGGAGAGCGCCCGACGCGGGGTCGCCACCGCGATCCGGTGGCAGAGGGTCTATGGAAAATGAAACTTTTAGAGCGTCTCTTCGGCAACCCCAACGACCGGGAAATCGCCCGGCTGCAGAAAGTGGTGGCGCGCATCAACGCGCTGGAGCCGGCCTATGAGGCTCTCAGCGACGAGGCGCTGCGCGCCAAAACCCTGGAGTTCCGCCGCCGCCTGGCGCGCGGTGAATCCTTAGACGACATCCTGGTGGAGGCCTTTGCCGCCGTCCGCGAGGCTTCCAAACGGACCATCGGCCTGCGCCACTACGACGTGCAACTGATCGGCGGCATGGTGCTCCACCAGGGCAAAATCGCCGAGATGAAGACCGGCGAGGGCAAGACCCTGGTCGCTACCCTGCCCCTCTACCTGAACGGCCTCTCCCTCAACCCGGAGTGGGTGGAGAAGGCCCGCCGCCGCTGGGGAGACAATCCCGACCGCTGGGAGTTCGTCCCCATAGACGACGTGCCCGTCGGCCGGGGGGTCCACCTGGTTACCCCCAACGACTACCTCTCCAAATTCGGCGTCCAGTGGATGGGCCCCATCTACCACGCCCTGGGCATGTCCGTCGGCGTCATCCAGTCGGCCGGGGGGCCGGATCCCAGTTCGTTCCTCTTTGACCCCGACTACCCATCCACCGATGACCGGTACCTGAACCTGCGCCCCGTCTCCCGCCGCGAGGCCTACAACGCCGACATCACCTACGGCACCAACAACGAGTTCGGCTTTGACTACCTGCGGGACAACCTGGCGCGGGACCTCTCCGAGTGCGTCCAGCGGGAACTCTACTACGCCATCGTGGACGAGGTGGACAACATCCTCATTGACGAGGCCCGTACCCCCCTCATCATCTCCGGCCCCGCCGAGGAGTCGTCCGACCTGTACCGCCGCTTTGCCGACATCGCCCGCCGACTGAGGCGGGACGTCCACTATGAAGGGGACGAGAAGCCCCGCAACGTCGTCCTCACCGAGGAGGGCATCCACGCCGTGGAGTCCATGCTCCCGGAGATCGGCCCGGGCGAGAGCCTCTACGACCCCAAACACGCCCACATGCTCCCGTACCTGGATAACGCCCTGCGGGCCTGGGCCGTCTACCAGCGGGATAAGGACTACATCGTCAAGGACGGCCAGGTCATCATCGTGGACGAGTTCACCGGGCGACTGATGTACGGCCGCCGGTACGCGGAGGGGCTCCACCAGGCCATTGAGGCCAAAGAGGGCGTCCCCATCCGGGAGGAGATGCTCACCTACGCCACCATCACCTTCCAGAACTACTTCCGGATGTACAAAAAACTGGCCGGGATGACCGGCACGGCGGCGACCGAGAAGGAGGAGTTCCGCAAAATCTACAACATGGACGTCGTCGTCCTGCCCACCAACGTGGAGTACCGGGCCATGTTCGGCGACCTGGTGGCGCGAGAGGTCCCCGTGCGGGAACTTCCGGAAGTGGCCTTCGCGGGCGTCCTGAACGGGCGGGACGACATCCCCGTCACCGTCTACGAAAGCCGCAACGGGCGGGAACGGTACTACAAGCGGCTGGACCTGGACGACGTCATCTACCGGACCGAGGAGGCGAAATTCCGGGCCGTCGTCGCCGAGATAGAGGCCCTGCATCAGGCCGGACGGCCCGTCCTGGTGGGCACCACCGCGATAGAGACCTCGGAGCGGCTCTCCCGCATGCTCCGGGCGCGGGGCATCCCCCACAACGTCCTCAACGCCAAGTACCACGAGCAGGAGGCCGTCATCATCGCCCAGGCCGGACGGTCCGGCGCGGTGACCATCGCCACGCAGATGGCCGGCCGGGGCGTGGACATCCTGCTGGGCGGCAACCCGGAGGGGCTGGCCCGGGAGTGGCTCCGCCAGGAAGGGTACGACCTGACCACCATCCGCCAGGCCCACTGGAACGAGGCGGTGGAGATGCTCCGGCGCGGACAGAACCCCACGGAGCAGTTCCCGGAGCGCTGGGCCGAGGTGCTGGCGAAGGCCTGGGCGGACTGCGCCGAGGACCGGAAGCGGGTCGTCGCGCTGGGCGGGCTGCACGTCCTGGGCGTGGAGCGGCACGAGGCGCGGCGCATAGATAACCAGTTGCGCGGCCGCTCCGGCCGTCAGGGCGACCCCGGCTCCTCCCGCTTCTACCTCTCCCTGGAGGACGAACTGATGCGCCGCTTCGGCGCTGACCGGGTCCAGGACCTGATGGCCCGCTTCGGGATGGACGACGACACCCCGCTGGAGTTCGGCATCCTCAGCAGAACCATTGAGTCTGTCCAGAAGCGGGTGGAGGGGTACAACTTTGACCTCCGCAAGCACGTTCTGGAGTACGACGACGTCATCAACCGGCAGCGGGAAGTCATCTACGCTCAGCGCCGGGAGGTGCTGACCAAGCGTGACCTCCGGGATCAGGTCCTGCGGATGGTCCAGGAGGAGGTGGAGATCCTGATGGCCCTCCACTGCCCCGGCGACGACCCGGAGGAGTGGGATCTGAAGGGGCTCATCGCGGAACTGCGGTCCTTCTTCCCGTTGCCGTCGGATGCAGACCCGACGGTGTGGGCGAAGCGGTCGCGGGAGGAAATCTGGGAAGACCTGATGCGTCAGGCGGAACGGGCCTACGAAGACCTGAATCGTGCCCTGGGCCACCAGGTCTACCGGGACATGGTTCAGCAGGACGTGACGCTGGCCGCGCTGAAGGGGAGCAACAATCCCTTCTGGCGGCTGATCTACCAGCGGGTGGTGGAGCAACTGGGCTCCGAACCCGATGAGGCGACTCTCTCGCAGCCCCTGCGCCACCTCCCCGACACCCTGAAGGGAAAAGTGGAGGCCGGCTTTCTGGAGGCGGTTCGGGTCTTCCGGGATCGGCAGGTGATCCTGAACGCGGTGGACAGCCTGTGGGTTCGCCACCTGACGGACCTGGCGATCCTGCAGGAGGGGATCGGGCTGCGGGCCTACGGGCAGCAGAACCCCCTGGTGGCCTTCAAGAAAGAGGCCCACGAGATGTACCAGATGCTGCTGGGGCGCATCCGCGCTCAGGTCGCGCGGACCCTTTTCCTGGTTCCCCAGGCCGTAGTTCAGCCCCGGCGACCCCGCCCGCTGCAGGCGGTCAGGCCGGGGGCGCCGGCCCCTGCGGCGGCCC
>DAOUBO010000575.1:0-2821 GCA_034432695.1 Anaerolineae bacterium
TGTCTCCGGAACGATAGAGTTCTGCTCCCGGAGCATTATAACCTTAACAGGAGTCTCCGTCAAACGATATTCCGCGCTTCAAGATTGAAATACACCCGAGCCTACCCCTCAACTTGCCCTTTGCAGCGTTTTGTAGTAAACTCTAAAGCGAAGCAGAATCCTGACCCCTGGGCATCTCTTCCGCCCGACTGGAGGTCCGAATGACTGGGCTGCGAACGTTATCTTTCTGGATGCTTCTCCTGGCGGTGGGCGGGCTGATCGGGACGGCGGCCCTCGTTGCGCCTGGCCCATCGGTTCTGGCTCAACCCCGGCCTACCCTGACCCCGACCCCGGAGCCGGCCACGCCGACGCCATCTCCCCCGGCCTCCGAGCCACCGCAGGGCTCCGCTTCCCCCACGCCCACCGGGCAGGCCGCTCCGAAGACCCTCCCCCTGACGGGCCCAACCCTCCTGCCCGTCACCGGGTTCGGGCTGACGGCCGCGGGAGCAGGGATCGCCCTGGGCATCGCCGCCCTGGCGGCCCGGCGGGCCCGCCACCGCAAAAACCGGGAGTCCTCCGATCCCGGAATTTCTCCCCCGACTTCATAGGCAAGGAGACACGTGGTCAAACTGCTGCTGGGCTGGACCATCATCCCCGGTCGGGAGGATGAATTCTTTGACTTTGTCACCAGGGAGTTTGAACCCGCCCTGAGGGAACTGGGGCTGCAGGCGGCGGACGCCTGGCTCACCGCCTACGGCGACTTCCCGCAGATTCTGACCGGCATCCTGGCCCCGGACCTGGAAACCGTCCGTCGGGCCCTCGGGTCGGACCAATGGCTCCGCCTCCAGGCCCGCCTGATGGAACTGGTGACCGACTATCGCCAGAAAGTCGTGCCTGCCAGAGGCGGGTTTCAACTCTGACACGGGGCGGAAACGGGCCGCGGATGAACGGAGAGCAACGCGGTAAAATGACCTGTTTGCATAGTGGTCAGTCAGCCGCAATTTTGTGGGTCTACATGCCCTAAATTAAACCTGACGGGCCAGTAGGTCGGATTGGCAATCCGACCACCTGTGAAATTCGTGGCTTTCTCGGAGGTTAGAATGGCAGGCTTGAAAAAGTTCGTCCAGCAGCATCCCCGGATCACGGCCTGGATCGTCCTCGCCATTGGCATGGTCGTCATCCTGGTCTGGTCGGCGAGGGATGTGGGGCTGCTGCCCGGTCAGTGGGCTGCCCTGATCGTGGCGACCATCGCCGTCGCCGGCCTCTGCGTCTGGATCATCGGCTGGGAAGACGAAGAAGAGGAACAGCCCCGGCAGGAAAAAGCCGGGTAGCCCCCACGCAACAGGAGGGGTTCGGCGGACTGCGCGGACGCTGCCCGAATCCCTCCTGTTTTGCATCCTGCGCCCCGGATGGCTGACATTCTCCGCATCCATCAGCGTCTCCTCTCCGTCTACGGCGACCCCCCGCGGCCGGAGCGAGACCCTCTGGCCCTGCTGGTTTCCACCATCCTTTCCCAGAACACCAGCGACGTCAACCGCGACCGCGCGTATGCGCGAATGCGGGAGCGCTTTCCGACCTGGGAGGAGGTTCGGGATGCTCCGCTGGAAGGCCTGATAGAGGCCATCCGTCCGGCGGGGCTGGCCCCGACGAAGGCCCCGCGCATCCAGGAAGCGCTGCGCCGCATCACCGCCGAGCGGGGGGAACTCTCCCTGGCCTTCCTGGCCGAAATGCCGCTGGAGGAGGCCCGGGCCTGGCTTCTCTCCATCCCCGGCGTGGGTCCCAAAACGGCGGCCATTGTCCTCCTGTTCGCCTTTGGCCGTCCGGCCTTTCCGGTGGACACCCACATCTACCGGGTTACCCGGCGGCTGGAGTTGATCCCGCCCCGCGCGACCCGCGAGCAGGCCCACGTTCTGCTGGAGCAGGCCATCCCTCCGGAACTTTATTACCCCCTTCACCTCAACCTGATCGCCCTGGGCCGGGACGTCTGCCACCCGCGCGACCCCGAGTGTGCCCGCTGCGTGCTGCGGGAGGACTGCGCCTTCTATCGGGAACGACATTCCCCCTCCGGGCCGCTTCAACTCATCCTCATCCGCCACGGCCAGACCGTCGCCAACCGGGAACAGCGGTGGGTGGGCTGGGGGGAGACGGAACTGACCGACCTGGGACGAGCCCAGGTGGAGGCCGTCGCCCGGCGGCTGGCGGCCGAGGTGACGGATGCCGTGGCCCTCTACACCAGCCCGATCGGCCGGGCTATGCAGACCGCGGAGGCGATCGGGAAGGCACTGGGCCTGACTCCCATCTCGCTGGAGGGTTTGCGGGAGATCCACTTTGGGGAAATGAACGGGGTGAGCCTGGAGGAGATGCGGGAACGCTTTCCCGACCTCTACGAGCAGTGGCAGGACCGGTCCAACATCAACTTCACCTGGCCCGGGGGCGAGCGACGGGCCGACTTTTTCCAGCGCGTCGCCGCGACCTGCGACGACATTCTGGCCCGACACCCATCGGGAACCGTCATCGTTGTGGCCCACGGGGGCACCCTGCGTGCGATGCTGGCCTACCTGCTGGCCGAAGAGATGGCGAAATGGTGGGCCTACGACCTGGGGAACTGCACCCTCACGCGGGTGGCCGTTGAGGGGGGAAAGGCCCGTCTGCTGGCGTTGAACGACGGGGCCCACCTGAAGGGGCTCTGAACGACGACGCGCCGGGCGATAGGGGGTGCCCGGCGCGTTCCGATCGTCCTGTTACCCCCTCATCAGCGCCTCCATCTCCCGTTCCGCGGCCTGGCGGAGAGCCCGTATGGCGGGGGGCCCGCCCCCCCCGGCCCCCTCGACCGGCCGTCACG
>DAOUBO010000576.1:0-4383 GCA_034432695.1 Anaerolineae bacterium
GGGGGGGGGCGGCGGCGCCCGCTGGTCTTCGGGGAGGCTCACCAGCCAGTCCTGGGCCTCCGGCGGGTAGACCTCGTAGACCCGCTCCTCGCAGAGTTCCGGGGGCGTGAAGACGGTGCAGAGGCGCCCCGTCTCCCGATTGACCCGCAGTTTCTGGTAGAAGTTGCAACTGGGCTCGGGCTCTGTCCCCGGGATGAAGAGTTCCTTCGTGCGGGGGCACGGGCAATCCTCGGTGGGGATCTCGCCGCTGGTGGCGCAGATCTCCCGCTCCACCAGCCCATCCGGGCGCGGGAAGGGGAGAATCTCCAGGCCTTTGTGGGCGTACTCCATCACGGCGTGCCAGATGGGCGCGGCACCCTCGGAGCCGGGGAGGTTGGCCATTTCGGAGTTGTCGGAGTTGCCGATCCAGACGCCGGTGAGAATCTGGGGCGTGAAGCCGATGCACCAGTTATCCCGGAAGTCGTTGGTGGTGCCGGTCTTGACGGCCGCCGGACGGTCTCCGGAGAGTTCCAGCGCGTTGGGATGGCCGAAGGCGGCCCAGCGGGCCTGCCGGTCGGAGAGGATGCTGATCATCAGGTAGGCCAGTTGCGGGGAGAGGATCGGCCGCTCTTCGGGTTTGTACTCGTAGAGCACCCGGCCGTTGCGGTCCTCCACCCGCAGGATGGCGACGGGGTCCAGTTCCCGGTAGCCGGGCCCCTTCGGGGCGGTGGGCTTGCCGATCATCCTGCCATAGTTGGCAAAAACAGAGTAGGCGTAGGCCATATCCAGCAGGCTCACCTCGCCGCCGCCCAGGGTGAGGCTCAGGCCGTAGTACTCGGTCCCCCGGTCCAGGCTGTTGATCCCCATTTTGTGGGCAGTCCGGATGACGTTGTCCACGCCGGCCAGTTGCAGCGCGGCGACGGCGGGGATGTTGTAGGAGCGGGCGAGGGCGAGCCGCAGCCGCTGGGGGCCGTGGTACTTCCGGTCGTAGTTCTCCGGGACGTAGGGAGGCTGGCCCGGCTGCGGGAAGGCCGTCCGGACGTCCCAGAAAAGGTGAGCGGCGGTATAGCCCTGGGAGAGGAGGGTCACGTACGTGAAGGGTTTGAAGGCGGAGCCGGGCTGGCGGAGGCCCAGCGCGGCGTTGAACCGCCCGGCGATGGCCTCGTTCCAGTAGTCCAGGCTGCCGACCATGGCCAGGATCTCCCCCGTTCCGGGCCGCAGGACGACGACGGCGGCGTTGGTGACGTGGTGGTCCTTGCCCCGGCTGGCGGCCCGCAGGGGCGGGAGATACTGGGCGGCCTCGCAGCCGGAGGCCAGCGCCTCTTCTATGACCTTCTGCTCGTCCTCGCCGGAGAGACGGCGAATCTGGGCCCGGGCGACGCATTCCGCCTGCTGCTGGAGATTGTAGTCCAGCGTGGTGTAGACCCGCAGGCCGCCCCGGTAGACCATATCCGCGCCGAACATCTTCTCCAGTTCGTTGCGGACGTAGACGGAGAAGTGGGGGGCCTTGAAGTTGAACTGTTCGGTGGGGGAGGCCAGCCGCCAGGGCTCCACTTTGGCCTTTGCCGCCTGCGCCTCGGTGATGCATCCCTGCCGGACCATCGCGTCCAGGACCAGGTTCTGCCGCTTGCGGGCCTCAATGGGCGCGTCAAAGGGGTTCAGTTGAGGGAACTGGGGGATGGCGGCCAGGGTCGCCGCCTCGGCCAGGTTCAGGTCGCGGGCATGCTTGCCGAAGTAGACCTGGGCGGCGGCCTCAATCCCGTAGGCCAGGTTGCCGTAGAAGTTGGTGTTCAGGTACCACTCCAGGATTTTCCGCTTATCGTAGCGGCGGGTGATCTCCAGGGCCAGGACGATTTCTTTGAGTTTGCGCGCGTAGTCCCGCCATTTCGGCCCCTCCGCGCTGACAACCCGCTCCTCGGGCGGGATGAGGACGTTTTTGATGAGTTGCTGGGTGATGGAGGAGCCACCCTGGATATGCTGGCCCCGGAGGTTGGCCCAGAGGGCGCGGAGGATGCCGCGCGGGTTGATCCCCGGGTTCTCCCAGAACGTCCGGTCCTCTATAGCGACGGTGGCACAGATGAGGTGTTCGGGGACCTCCTCCAGCGGCACCCAGACCCGGTCGCCCGCGTGGGGGTCAATGATCTCCCAGAGGAGAACCTGCCCGGTCCGGTCGTAGATCCGGGTGGTCTCAAACTCATGTTCCACGTATTCAATCTGCTCCGGGTCGGGGAGTTCCTGGGCGATGGAGGAGTAGAGGGCGGCCGCGCCGCCGACGGCGCCAGAGAAGGCCGCCAGGTTGAGGATCAGGAGGGCGGCTGCCGCGGCGCCGACGATCCGGAACAGCGCGCTCAAACCGGTGCGGGCCCGGGCCCGCCTCCGCTGCCGTCGCTGAATCGTGACCAGACGAAGCATCCGAATCGGCGTCATTTCCGCCTTCTCCCCAGCCACCAGATCAGGGCTCCGATGCCGGCGGTCAGGAGGGCCAGCCCGACGGCAGCCGTGGTCACGGTCTCGGGGTCCATCCCCGGCATCACGACGCCGCCGTAGCCGGCCTCGGAGCCGTACTCCGCAAAGAGTTTGCCCCATTTGGTCTGGAGCGCGCCCTCCACCCGCTTGCGCCCCACGAAGGGGTACCAGTAGACGTCGTGATAGAAGCGGGAGGCGACGTAGGACCAGGGAACCAGGGGGGTCCGCAACAGGAGATGCTCAAAGGGCTTCAGCGGGCCATGGTAGATCAACTTCTGTCCGCGGCTGGCAAAGGTGTCCTCCTGGACGAAGCCCCAGTTCTGGGAGAGGACCCACTCCGGATCCTCGCCAACGATCTCTATCTGGCGCGGGTCGCCAACGCCCAGCCCCATCTCGTGGGCGATGCGAATGAAGGGAATAGAGAGGGGATCAAACCCCTGCAGATGGGCCGAGATGGCGTCTATGGCGACCTGGTCGGCGGAGGCCAGGATGACATCCTTCTCGTGCCAGCGCATCGCGCGCGGGCCGGGGCCGTCGCCCGCGAAGGTCCCATCCATCACCGCGAAGACGCCCGGATGGATGTCGTACTGAATGCGCAGCAGGTCCACCAGCGTCTCATGGATGACGGAGTGGGTCCAGTGCCGCTTCGTCCCCAGCAGCCCGCCGAAGGCGTTCTTCATCGCGCCGGTGATGGTCGTGAAGACATGCGTCTTCACCGTGGGCAACTGAACGATGTTTTTACCGATGAGGATCTCCGGAATGTAGACCCCCTCGGGGTAGATCCTGTCCAGCACCAGGAAGGGCTCTTTGGGCTCGTAGCGGACCCAGCGGTACTGGGGCTCGTAGAGATGAACGTTGCGGACGCCGTATTTCTGGACGACGTAGAGATGTTTGTTGTTCCGCTCGCCTACGTAGGCGTCCACAACAACGGTGTTGTTGTGGGCGGCGATGAGGTCCCGGTATCCGGCCCTCAGGAGCGCGCGGATGACGCCCTCCAGTTGCCAGGGCGCAGTGGAGCAGGCCGGATACCAGGTCTGCCAGGAGATGTTGACCTTCAGGATGGTCTCCCTGGTCGGGTCCAGAACCTGGCGGAAGCCCGCCAGTTCCATCAGGCGCTCGTAGTCCTCCAGCACCGTCTCTGGCCGGGTCCGCAGCACCGCAACCCGACCACGTCCGGGAAAGTTCAGATCCATCGTTGTTCTCCTCGGTAGAGATTGGGGCGAAACCAAATACTGCGGGAATGTTCCGGTATCGGCCCGTAGCCGAAATGAACGTCGGCTGACATCGTGGCGGTTGGTCCAGGGTCGGATCAATACCGCAGGAGCGCCCCGATGCCGGCCCGTTCCAGGAGCGGATGGCGCTCCAGCACCACCACTTCTCCGCCATCCTCAATGACTCTGGTCACGGCGGCCTCGGCGGCGTCGGGGATCCGAACAGGCGCCCCGCCGCAGAAGGGGCAGAACGCTATCTCTACGGACGTCACGTAGCCGCAGGAGGGGCAGCGGTAGCCGGGGGTGTGGAAGTCCCGCAGGATGACCAGCGTTCGGACACGGCCCTCATGGGCCGCGCTGAGGGTCTCGTCCAGCCCGACGACGCCGTCCTGTCCCTTGGCCGCGGCGGTAACGATGGTTTCCACCAGCGCGGCCTTGCGCTCTTCCTCGGCTTTCTGCAGAATCTGCAGAGCCCGATCCCGGAAATCCGCCATGTTCTCCGCAGGGTCCACCCCCATCGTCCCGACGACGGCTTCCTGCAGGGCCTTCGGGAGCAGGTCCTGGAACTGGGAGAGGGCGGGTTCGGCGCCGGCCAGGATGAGGCTGCGGGGGTTGTGCTGGCGCCAGAATCGCTCCAGGGTCTGCGCGGCCTGGCGCAGGTTGCGCATCGCCACCTCCTCCATATGGCGGCTTCCGGCGGGCGCGCCGCCGCGCCGCGCCCAGACCA
>DAOUBO010000577.1:0-8770 GCA_034432695.1 Anaerolineae bacterium
TAATAGAGCAATGCATAGGCACCTCCGTCCTATCGGGATGACGCCTATGTTACCATTGCCCAAATAAATTGTTAAGCTGCAAAATTTCGGCATACGGTTTTGCCCACAGGCCCTTCGTAACACGAAATTCATTTCGTGTATATCGCCGAAATAAATTTCGGCATACGGTTTTGCCCACAGGCCATCGTAACACGAAATCCATTTCGGCCTACGGGCCATCCCTATATATGGGCATCGGCAAATGATAAAGCCCACATATGTAGCATGGGGAGGGCGCTCTCCCTGGCCTTTTCAGTTTGTCCAAAGTCCAGGATTGAAAATAGGCCTCCCTGGGCTTTTGTGTGCCAGGGCCGGCCTTGAACGCAAGATGAATTCCAGGAAGGTCGGCGAAGACCGACTGTTGAAATACCACGTCCACAAAAAGTGGTCAGTGGTAGCACAGACTGTTGCCCGCAAGCACAGGGCCCGACGGCCTGCGAAAACCTGTGTCCAGCGACGCCCCCGGCACTGGCATAAACCGGGGAATCGGTTATAATGAGGCCGGAGGCATAAAGTATGGAACTGTATCTCTGGCTTCTTCTAGCCTTTGTGTTTCTTCTGGGGCCGATGATCCTGGCCCACGAGATCGGCCATTTTCTGGCGGCCCGGCGGGCCGGTGTGCGTGTTCTGGAGTTCGGCATCGGTTTTCCTCCCCGGATGCTGACCCTCTGGCGGGAGGACGGCACCCTGGCCGTGGAGGGGATCCCGATGAGGTTGCCCGGTCGCGTTCCCCTTCCCGCGCTGGGGCCGGGAACCCCGGTGGAGGTGCTGACCCGTCCTGGCCCCGACGGCGACACCGAGGTGGTCCAGATCCGGCCTATACCGGAGGCCGCCCTCGGCGGCGCCTCCGACCAGGAGTCCCCGGCTCCTCTCCCCCGGACCGAACCGACCGGCAAGGAGACCCTCTGGCGCGGCCGCCTGACCTCCCTGGAGCCGGGCACCATCTATTCCCTCAACTGGCTTCCCCTGGGCGGGTTTGTCCGGATGGTGGGGGAGGAGGATCCCTCTGACCCCCGCAGCCTGGCCGCCCAGCCCAGGCGCTGGCGGCTCACCGTGCTGCTCGCAGGGGTGGTGGCCAATCTGCTGGTCTCCTTTTTGCTTCTCACGGCGGCCTATGGCACCGGTGTTCCCACGCGGGAACTGGCTCTGATTCAGGAGGTCGTTCCGGGAAGCCCCGCCGAGGAGGCTGGACTCCTGCCGGGCGACGTTATCGTGGAAGTGAGCGGAGTGCGGCTGGAAGAGGGCCCCGACGACCTGAGAGACGCCGTCCGGAACTCCCCGCAGCGTCCCCTGACCCTGACCCTCTGGCGGGGCAGTCAGACCCTTACCCTGACGGCTACCCCGACGCTGACGAACGGCCGCGGGTTCCTGGGCATAGCGATGCGGTCGTGGCCCGACCCGACCTCCATCAAACGGTACCCCATCCACGAGGCCGCCCTGATGGCCGGCGCCAGCATGGGGGAGACCGTTCTGCTGATCTTTCGGACTCCCCAGATGGCCGCGCGGGGGGAAATCTCTGGAGAGGAACTCCGGCCAGTCGGGCTGCCCGGCATTCTGGGTTTCCTGGCCTTCGCTCTGAAACAGAGCGTGGAGACGGGGATCCCCGCCTTTGCTCTGACTATGGCCGCGCTGATCAGCCTGGCCATCGGGTTCACGAACCTGCTCCCTTTTCCCGCGCTGGACGGCGGGCGCGCGCTCTTCGTTCTGCTGGAGGCGATCCGTGGGCGGCGGCTCCGGCCCGAAACCGAGATGAAAATCCACGTGGCCGGAATGGCCGTTCTGGTGCTCCTCTCCCTGTTTTTCATTGTTCAGGACATCCTGAATCCGTTTATCCCCTGGTCGTGGTTGAAGTGAGATGAAGCGACCGACTCTGGAGGAAATTCTGGAAAGCCTTCGCACCGGCGAGTCGTCCCGCCGGACCCTCTACTACCTCTCCAACCTGGAACGGGCCGACGCCGAGCGGGTCTGGGAGGTCTGGAACGGGCTGCCTGTCGCGGCCCGACGGAAAATGGCCCAGGCCATGGTGGAGATCGCGGAGAACGATTTTGAGGTCAACTTCGGGGAGGTTTTCCGCCTGGTCCTGCAGGACGAGGACGCGGAGGTTCGGCTGGCCGCGGTGGAGGGGCTCTGGGAGGACGAAGACGTCCGGCTGGTCCCCATTCTGGCGGGATTGTTGCTGAACGACCCCTCTGCGGCCGTTCGGGCCGCGGCGGCCGCTTCCCTGGGCCGTTTCCTTCTCTCCGGTGAACTGGGCAAAATCCGGCCCCGCCCCCACCGGGAGGCCTTCCATGCCCTTCTGGCCGCCTGTACCAACGAGGCGGAGGATCTGGAGGTGCGCCGACGGGCGCTGGAATCCCTGGCCTACTCCGGGGAGGATGTCGTCGTTGGCCTCATCCGGGCCGCCTATCAGCATCCCGACGAACGGATGCGCATCAGCGCCGTCTTCGCGATGGGCCGCAGCGCAGACGACCGCTGGGCCGCGGAGGTGATGCGGGAACTCCATAACCCCAACCCCGCGATGCGCTATGAGGCCGCCCGGGCATGCGGTGAACTGGCCCTGGAGGATGCCGTCCCCGAATTGATTAGCCTGGTGGACGACGTGGATGTGGAGGTCCAGGAGGCAGCCATCTGGGCCCTGGGGCAAATCGGGGGCGACGAAGCCCGCCGGGTCCTCAACGCCTGTCGTCGTTCCGACAACGAGGCCATCCGCAGCGCTGCCCAGGATGCCCTTCGGGAACTGGAATTTCTCCACGGCGACCTGGGGGCCTTCCTGCTCTTTGACTTCCTGGCCGACGAGGACGAAGAAGAAGCCGACTGGGATTGGGAGGATGAGTACGACGGGGATTGAGGGGGCCCGCGGCCGAGGGCCTCTCGGGCTGCTCCTGGGCATCCTGCTTGCCCTCGCCCCAGCGGTCGGGGGCCAGGGACAGCAGCTTCCCCCGATCACCGTTACCGCCGCCGGGGTAGAGTACCACTTCGGGCAGCAGGCCGTCTTCACCCTGGAGGCTGCCGCCCCCGCGGGGATCGCTGCCCTCTACCTCTACCTGCAGAAGGGGAGCGAGGAGCGGGTGGAGGTGGTCCCCGTCCCCGTGGAAGGCGGTCCCTCCGTGCGCGCGACGTTCGCCCGCGACCTCCGTTTGTTCCCCTTTCCGCCTTTTGGAGAGGTGCGCTGGTGGTGGGAAATCCGCGACCGGGACGGGAACTCCCTGACCACGGCCCCCGGCGTCTTCCGCTACACGGACAACCGCTTTGACTGGTTCTGCCGGACGGCGGAGCCTGTTACAGCCTGCGCGACGGTGGACGACCCGCCCTATCTCCAGGCGGCGCTGGATATCGCGGCGGCATCCCTGGAACGCATTGGCTACTCCCTGCGCGTTCCCCCGCCCGACCAGGTGGAAATCTATCTCTACCCGTCTGTGGGCGACCTGCGGGCCGCGCTGGAGATGGCGGGTCGGGAATGGATGGGCGGGCAGGCCCGGCCTGAACTGGGCGTCGTTCTGGTCGCTGTCCCGCACGACGATACCTTTGTCGCCCAGATGGAGCGGGGGATTCCCCACGAACTGACCCATCTACTGGTCTATCGTCTGGCCGGCCCTCAGGGGTATCCCCACGTTCCAGCGTGGCTGAACGAGGGGCTGGCTGTGGCCAATCAGTTCCGCCCCGACCCATCGCTGGAGGCCCTGCTGGAGGAGGCCCGCCGGGAGGGGCGGCTCATCCCCCTGCAGGACCTGTGTCCCCCCTTCCCGTCCGACCCGGAGGTGGCCCTCCTGGCCTATGCACAGAGCGGAAGCCTGGTCCGCTACATCCGCCAGCAGTACGGCGACGGCGGCATCCGCGCGCTCCTGGCCGCCTACACCGACGGAGCGGGGTGCGCGGCGGGGGTCCGACAGGCCCTCCACATCAGCATGGAGCAACTGGAGCGGGCCTGGCGGGCCGATCTGGCCGGCCTCTCCGGATGGGTTCAGTGGCTTTCCGAAAACCGGGCCGCGCTCCTGCTCTGGGGATTGAGCCTGCTGCTGGCGATTCCCCTCGCCCTGGCTGGAAGGAAGTGAAAAAGGGGTTTCGCGATGGCCCTGTCACCATCGTGGAGAAGGCCGGCACCTCGTTCCCGGAAGAAAGGATCGGCTCGCTTTTCCCGGTCCGGCGGCGTAGTGGCCGGCCTTCTGATCTGGTTGGGGGTTTTTCTCCTGATGGCGGGCGGGATTGTGACGGGGGCTTTCGGGCTCCCCCGCCTACCCGTCTTTCCCCCCGATCCGCCGGGTCCGGCTCCCGTTCCATCGCCGAGCCTCTCGCCCTCTCCCACGCCGGTTCCGTCGGCAACTCCCTCGCCCATTCCGACGGCTTCTCCCTCTCCTGCCCCAACTGTTCCTCCATCCCCCACACCGACGCCCGTTCTCTATCCCCCGACCCGCATCGTCATCCCTGGCGTGGGCATTGACGCGCCCATCACGCCCACGACATGGGTGGTGGATAGCAGCGGGATGCCCATCTGGGCCGTGCCGGATGCTCCTTATGCGGGATGGCACCTGGGGTCTGCAACGCTGGGGATGCCAGGGAACACGGTCATCAACGGCCACAATTGGCCCGAGAACGGCGTGTTCCGATTCCTCCATCGGGTTCAGGCGGGTGACCTGATCGTTCTCTACTCCGGCGGAGTTCCTTTCGTTTACGAGGTTCGGGAGGTGCTGTTGCTGCGGGAAGGGGGGGCGCCCCTGGAGGTCCGGCAGGCCAATGCCCGATACATCCAGCCCACCGAGGACGAGCGGGTTACGCTGGTGACCTGTCATCCGTATGGGAGCACCCGCTATCGGCTCATCGTCATCGCGTGGCGGGCGGAGGCGGAGCTGCCGCCGGGGAGCGAGTGAGAGCGGCCAAAAGAGACGCGCCGGGCGCTTTCCAGAGCGTCCGGGGCGTCGGTTTTTTTATTTCCGCGCCCGCGTCAGTCCCAGCGCCTTCAGAATCTCCACTTCCAGAATCGCCCCCTCTCGCAGGACGACGGGAGGCCAGCGGGTGCAGTCCACCACGGGGGAGACGAGGCCGGCGGGGGGAGGGCCCCCTTCCACGACCAGGTCCACGTCTCCATCCAGTTCCGCCAGCACCTCCTGCGCGTTCCGCCCGACGGGGCGCCCGGGCCGGTTGGCCCGGGGGACCGCCAGTGCGCCCCCCGCCGCCCGGATCAGGTCGCGGGCCAGGGGGGAGTTCGGGATCCGCAGGCCGATGCTTCCGCCTTCCCCGATTTCCGCGGGCACGAGATCGGTGCGGGGGAGGAGCATCGTGAGCGGGCCGGGCCAAAAGCGCTCCGCCAGAGGGTGGACGGCCGGGGGGCATTCGGCGAAGCGCGGGAGCGCCTCCAGGTCTGCCAGCAGGAGGGCCACCATGGGGCCGGCCTGGGCGCCTTTGAGCGCCAGCAAGCGCCGCAGCGCACCGGCGGGGGGCGGGAGGGCAGCCAGCCCGTAGACGGTGTCGGTCGGGATGGCCACCAGCCCCCCGGCCTGGAGCGTCGCGATGACTTCTTCCACGTGTTCGGGGCCCGTGATGGGCAGGATGCGGCTTTTTCTCACAGGTTGACCTCTAAGACCCTATCCCGGCCTGCCAGGTCGGGCCAGAGAGTGAGGCGCGCGCCGGGATGCAGCGTCCGGGCCAGGCGTTGGACCTCCTCCCCCTGACCGGCGCCGATCTCCATCAGCAGTGTGCCATCCGGTCGCAGAAGGCGGGGGGCCTCCGAGAGCAGTCTCCGGATGACCTCCAGCCCGCCTTTCCCGCCCTTCAGCGCCAGCGCGGGCTCATGCCGCACCGAGTCCGGCAGGGTATCCCACTCTTCCGCGGCGACGTAGGGCGGGTTGCTGACCACCAGGTCCACCGGCCCGGTCAGCGGGGAGACCAGGTCGGCCTGGAGGAAGCCGATGCGGTCCGCCACGGCGTGGCGACGGGCGTTCTCCAGCGCCACTTTCAGCGCGGCGAAGGAGAGGTCCGTCGCCCAGAAGCGGCCATCGGGCAGGTGGACGGCCAGCGCGATGACCACGCCCCCGCTCCCGGTCCCCACGTCCACGACCGTGCGCGGCCGAAGGGCGATCGCCCGGTCGACCAGAATCTCCGTCTCCGGACGGGGGATCAGGACATCCGGGGTGACCCGAAACTCCAGGCTGTAGAATTCCACCCGTCCCGTGAGGTAGGGGAGCGGGCATCCCGCGGCCCGGCGGGCCAGGAGGCGTTCGTATTCCCGGACCTCCTCCTCGCCGAGCGTGTGCTCCGGGTGGGCCAGCAGGAAGGCGCGGCGGTGGCCTGTGACGTGGGCCAGCAGGACCTCCGCTTCCAGGCGGGGACTGTCGGTAATCCTTCGCAGCCGGTCGGTTCCTGTTCGGAGGACCTGGGCGACGGTCGGATTCATGAGGCCTGCCTTTGTGCCTCAATGACGTTGGGAACCCGGGCGATGCGGGCCAGCACCCGGCCCAACTGCCGCACGTCCGTTACTTCCAGGGTCAGGAAGAGATAGGCCAGGTTCTGGCGACGGTTCACGCTCAGGGCCGCGATGTTCACGTTTTCCTTCGCCAGCAGGTCGCTGATGTCCCGCAGCAGGCCCGTCCGGTCAAAGGCGGTGACCAGGACCCGGACGGGGAAGGTCCGCTGCTCCTTGCCCCAGGCGACCTCTATGAGCCGTTCCGGGTGGCGAAGGTTCAGGACGTTGGGGCAATCCCGCCGGTGGATGGTGATGCCGTGTCCCTGCGTGACGTAGCCGATGATGGGTTCGCCGGGGAGGGGGTGGCAGCATCGGGCCAGACGGGTGAGTAGTCCGCCCGTGCCCAGGACCTGGATTTCGTGGGAGACAGTCTCTGCTGGAGGGGTTGGGGGCGGGACTTCCGGCTCGGGCTGGGCCGGGCGATGGGATTCCATCACCCGGGCGGCGATCTGCTGGGTCGTGATGTCTCCGGTGCCGATGGCTGCCAGGAAGTCGTCCAGTTCTTTGTACCCGAGGAGCCCGGCGACGTCCTCATGGGCGAGGTGTCCCATCCCCAGCCGCTTCAGTTCTCGCTCCAGGATGGCCCGGCCAGTGGCGATGTTCTGTTCCCGGTCCTGTTTGCGGAACCACTGCCGGATTTTGTTCCGGGCGCGTGCGGTCTTGACGTAGCCCAGTTCGGGGTTCAGCCAGTCCCGACTGGGCCCTCCCCGTTTGGCGGTGATGATCTCCACCTGATCGCCGGTCTGGAGGACGTAGTCCAGCGGGACCCAGCGGCCGTTGACCTTCGCGCCCCGGCAGCGGTGGCCGATCTCGGTGTGGATCGCGTAGGCGAAGTCTATCGGCGTCGCGCCGGCGGGGAGGTCCACTACATGCCCTTTCGGGGTGAAGACATAGACCCGGTCCTCAAAGAGGTCCGTGGTGACGGCTTCCACGAATTCGCCGGCGTCTTCCGCCTCGGTTCGGGCCTCAATCTGGGCCCGCAGGGTGGCGATTTTCTCCTCAAAGAGCCGGTCGTGTGGGGATCCCTCTTTGTACCGCCAGTGGGCCGCGATACCGTACTCCGCGATGTGGTGCATTGCGTGGGTCCGAATCTGGACTTCCACCACTTTCCCCCCGATCCCGATCACCGCGGTGTGGAGGGACTGGTACATGTTCTCTTTCGGCCGGGCGATGTAGTCGTCAAACTCGCCAGGGATGGGGGTCCAGAGGTTGTGGACAACGCCCAGAGCGTGGTAGCAATCGGCGATGGTGTCCACCAGCACGCGGATGCCCCGGATATCGTAGACCCGCTCCAGAGGGATCTGCTTGCGCTGCATTTTGCGGTAGATGCTGTAGATGTGTTTGGTACGGCCGCTGATCTGGGCGTTGATCCCCTCCAGCCGGAGGTGGTGCTGGAGGATGGCGATGTGGCGCTCTATGTCGGCTTCCCGCTCGGGGGCCCGCGCCTCCAGTTCCGACAGGATGGCGGCGTAGAGGTCGGGGTGCAGGACCCGGAAGGCCAGGTCCTCCAGTTCTCCCTTCCAGCGCCAGATGCCCAGCCGGTTGGCCAGAGGGGCGTAGATTTCCATTGTTTCGCGGGCGATGCGTTGTTGGCGGTCGGGCGGGAGGGAGTCTATGGTGCGCATATTGTGAAGGCGGTCGGCCAGTTTGATGAGCATGACCCGCGCATCCCGGGCCATCGCCAGGAAGAGTTTGCGCAGGCTCTCCAGTTCCCGTTCGTCCCGCTCCCGCTCCTGGCTCCGGCCGATGTGGCTGGCCTGCCCCAGTTTGGTTACGCCGTCCACCATTCGGGCGACGGTCGGGCCGAATTCCCGCTCCAGGATTTCCACAGAGACGCGGCTATCCTCCACGACGTCGTGAAGCAGGCCAGCAGCGAGGGTTTCCGGGTCCATCCGGAGGTCGGCCAGCAGGGCAGCAACAGCGACCGAGTGGGTGACGTAGGGCTCCCCCGACTCCCGATACTGGCCTTCGTGGGCTTTCCGGGCGAACTCGTAGGCGCGCGCGATGAGGGCCCGCGCGCCTTCGTCGTTCCCCGCGCGGGCCAGGATATCCTCTATGGTGGGCAAAGTGGACGCCGTCATCGTCTGAAAAGTCAGCCCGTAGCGCAAGATTTATCTTGCTGTACCGCGAGACTGGACTTTGGACAAACTGAAAAGGCCAGGGAGAGCGCCTTACCCATGCTCCATATGTGGGCTTTATCCATTTGCCGATGCCCATATATATGGGTGGCCTGTAGGCCGAAATGAATTTCGGCTTACATCCATATGGGTGGCC
>DAOUBO010000578.1:0-1809 GCA_034432695.1 Anaerolineae bacterium
TGTCCTCCCCCAGTTTGTTGGGGGCCTTGCGGGCCAGCGAGGGGGAGACGGACCGCCGCGCGCGCCACAACTGGGCCCGTTCCGTCTCGTCCCGCGCCACCGTCACCTTGCGCGCGCCGTTCTCCCGGCAGACCCGCTCCACCGTCTCCATCTCCCGCCGGACCGCCTCGTCGTCGGAGCCGTCAGTCTCTATGATGAGCATGGCCTCCACGTCCAGCGGCAACCCCAGCCGCATGGCCTCCTCAATGCAGGCGATGGCCGTCTCGTCCATCAGTTCCAGCGTCGCCGGGACGACGCCCGCTGCCAGAATCGCGTTGACGGTTCGGGAGGCGTCGTCCAGGGAGGGGAACTCCGCCAGCGCGGTGCGGACGTACTGGGGTTTGGCGATCAGTTTCAGCAGCGCCTCGGTGATGACCCCCAGCGTCCCCTCGGAGCCGACGAAAAGGGAGGTCAGGTCGTAGCCGACGACGTTCTTGATGGCCTTGCCGCCGGTCTGGAGGATACGGCCGTCGGGGAGGACGACGGTGAGGCCCATCACGTAGTCGCCGGTGACGCCGTCGTTGAGCCGGGGGGGCCCGCCGGCGTTGCAGGCGATGTTGCCGCCGATGGTGGAGTGCTTGTTGCTGGAGGGGTCGGGCGGGTAGAAGAGGCCCCGGGCCTCCACCCAGGCCTGAAGGTCGGCGGTGATGATCCCCGCCTCCACCCGCACCGTCCGGTTGACCTCGTCCAGTTCCAGGATGCGGTTCATGCGGGTGAGGGAGAGGGCGATGCCGCCGGAGAAGGGGACGGAGGCCGCGGCCAGGCCAGAGGCCATCCCTCGCGGGACGATGGGCACCCGGTATTCGGCGGCGATGCGGACGACCGCCGCCACCTCCTCCGTGGACTCCGGCAGGACGGCAACGTCGGGCAACTGCTGGGCGAAAGTGCCGTCGTAGGAGTAGGCGATGCGGTCTTCTATGCTGGTCAGGACTCTGGCGGGCCCCAGCACTTCCCGCAAGCGGTCAATCCAGGTGTGTTCAGCCATTGCAGTCTCTCCTGATCAGAGCGGACGCGGATGAACGCAGATAAAACGCAGATTGATGATTTCACTGCAAAAACTCACCGCAGAGGCGCCGAGAGCGCAGAGTTCTACATTAGATTATTAGATTTAACCTCTGCGCACTCTGCGTCTCGGCGGTAAAAACAGCCTTTTTGCAGTGGACTCATTGATCTAAAATCCGCGTACTTCTGCGTTTATCCGCGTCCTACCTCCTCATCGCCTCCAGGAGGATTTCGGCGATGTCTTTGACCCGCAGGCGAAGGCGCTCCGTCCGGGCAGCGCCCGAGAGGGTGCGCTCGCACTGCTGGCAGGCGGAGACGACGACCTGGGCGCCGGTCTCCGCGGCCTGACGGATGCGCCGGGCGGCGACCGCCTGGCTGAGAGCGGGGTCCATGCTCTCCAGGTTGCCCCCGCCGCCGCAGCAGTGGGAGCCGCCCTGGTTCTCCGCCATCTCCACCAGCGTCACACCGGGGATGGCCCGGAGGATCCGGCGGGGGGCGTCAAAGACGCCGCTCTTGCGGCCCAGGTCGCAGGGGTCGTGGTAGGTGACGGTCTGTGGGGGCAGGTCGTCCCGCAGGGGCACCCGCCCGCTCTCCACCAGGTCCGCCAGGAATTCCGTGGCGTGGCGGACCTCAAAGCCCAGGTCCTCCTCCAGCGCGGCCGGGTAGGCGTGCTTCCAGAAGTGGAAGCAGGAGGGGCAGGTGGTGACCAGCGTCCGCGCGCCGGCCCCCCGGGCTGCCCCCAGGGTGTGGCGCATGGTGTCCCCCGCG
>DAOUBO010000579.1:0-3543 GCA_034432695.1 Anaerolineae bacterium
GTCGGAGCACCCGCTCGGGAAGGGCGGCAAAGAGCGGCACCTGCTGCAGCGCCTGAACCGTCCGTTCGTCCATGGCCCGGAGGAAACCACCTTGAGATTACAACAGGTGTACCGATCTGTCAAACCGCATCGGGCGCGCTGAGGTTCGGACCCGGGGTGTGGGGCAACTGCTCGCAGTTGCCCCGCTCCCCAGGGCACAAATGTGACTTTTGTCATAGACGCGGAGCGACCCTTCCGGTATACTGAAGGCGACATTGTTCCAGGCGGCGATCCTGTATGGACGGTGAGCGAATCACCCCTCAGATCAACCTGGTCCTCTGCAACCGGTGCGGAGCCTGCCTGTTCGCCTGTCCGGTCCACGCGGTGGAGATGGGGCCCGACGGCCCTTTCATCGCCCGGCCGGAGGACTGCATCTACTGCGCGGAATGCGAGACCTACTGCCCGACCGGCGCGATCTCTGCACCGTACGAGATCGTCTGGGGGGTTCCCGAAGGAGGTGGGTGAGGCCCTGGCCTGGAGGCCCACCCCCGAGGAGCGAGCCTGAGTCGCGGCCTGGGGCGGGCGTTCGGGGAACGAATTCTGGAGGGATTCCAATGAGACCCACAGAGAGCCTGATGCACGAGCACGAGATCATCCTGATGGTGCTGGACGCCGCCGAGCGGGAGGTGCGGCGGATTCGGGAGACGGGGGAGGTGCGGGTGGAGCGGCTGGAGCAGATGGTGGACTTCTTCCGCAACTTCGCCGACCGCTGCCACCACGCCAAAGAGGAGAACCTGCTCTTTGTCCGGATGGAGGAGCGGGGGATGCCCCGGGAGGCCGGCCCCATCGGCGTGATGCTCTACGAGCACGACCTGGGGCGGGGGCACGTGCGGGCGGTGGCGGAAGCGCTCCCCCGCGCCGGAAGCGACCCCGCCGCGCGGGAGGCCCTGCGGAGCAATCTGGCCCAGTACATCCAGTTGCTGCGGGACCACATCTACAAAGAGGACCACATCCTCTACCCGATGGCCGATGGGTTGCTTTCGCCGGAAGACCAGCGGGCGCTGGAGGAGGCCTTTGAGCGGGTGGAGCGGGAGGAGATCGGCGAGGGAGTCCACGAGAAGTACCACCAGATGGCTCACCGGCTGGCGGGGGAATAGAGATCACCAGATGACCTCAAGCCCCGGGACCTGTGCCAGCCGGTGGTCACGGGTCATCAGCGGTACACCCAGCGAGAGAGCCGTCGCCGCGATGATCCGGTCCGGCATATCCGGGGCCAGGGAGCGAGGTATCCGGCTCAACGCTTCAACAACGGACCAGGTCAAATCGGCGATCAGGAAGCCACTCTCTCCCAGGCGCAGTTCCTCTCCCAGCAGAGTCCAGAACGCGGCAGGGATGCGCCCTTTCTCGCAAAGGTAGACAATCTCCACCAGACAAATCGTGGGGATGTAGACGACGCCCTCGCCCTGGACACAATCGTCAAAAAACCGACCCGCCTCCAGGCCGAGGCGGGGACTGTCTTCCAGAAACCAGATCAGGCTGTGGGTGTCCGTGACGGCTGCGGGCTTCATATCTCACGGGGGAACCCGCCCCACATCTCCCGGCGGGCTTCGGCGATTTCGTCTTCGGTGATGTTCAGACCGCGCCATACCCCACGGGTCAGGCGGGTGGACCGGGGCTGGCTGGCCCGAAGGTCCCGTTCAATGCGCGGGAGCAAACGGGTTACCAGGCGCAGTTTCTCCAGCGGGGGCAACTGCTCCGCAAGAATCAGGACGTCTTCCAGTTTCACTGCCCGGTTCATTCTGCACCTCCGGATTTGGCTGGCACCGTCAAGATAGCCTCCCCCTGCAGGTATTATACCGCAAAAACTGTGGGAAACCAACACCCGATGGCCGATGGGTTGCTTTCGCCGGAAGACCAGCGGGCGCTGGAGGAGGCCTTTGAGCGAGTGGAGCGGGAGGAGATCGGCGAGGAAGTCTACGAGAAGTACCACCAGATGGCTCACCGGCTGAGCGGCGGTTCGTAGGCCGAAATTAATTTCGGCCTACAACATATCGGCGGTTTTCCAAATTCCAGTTACTGAATTCCACCCTTCGGCCCGGTCCATATACGCCGCGATTTCCTTCACCGGTCCGTTCATAATCGTACGCCTTCGCGCTGTGCAACGCGGTATAACGGGATGCTTCCCCGATCAAACTCATCCACGAAGGCCGGCTTGGCCGAGATCAACCGGTCGGATTCCAGTTGAACGGGGTAGAGCAGGTCCACAATCGTCCGGAGTTCCCGAAAATAATCATCCGGCCGCTCCAGCAGGACCAGCAGGTCAATATCGCTATCGGGGCCTGCTTCCCCCCGGGCGGCAGAACCGAACAGAACCAGCCCCCGGAACCGGGAGCGGTAATGGCTTTCAAGGATGGATTTGCACTTCTGTAAAATCTCATCCAGCGTCATTGGCCAACCTTCCCCTGCAGGTATTATACCGCAAAAACTGTGGGAAACCAACAATGAGTCCCCTGTCAAAAGGTGCTTTGACCGCAGAGTACGCAGAGCAACACCAACGAAAACCTCTGCGCTCTCGGCGCCTCTGCGGTAAGTTTTTGCAGGAGAATCCACATATGGAGCGAGAACCGATGGTGGAGATCCGACTCTACGGCAAACTGCGCCGCTTCGGCCCCGACCCCCGGGGCGACCGGGAGACGGTGGTCCATCTGGAACTCCGGCCCGGGGAGACCGTCGGCGGCGCGCTGGCGCGGCTGGGCATCCCCCCGGAGGAGATCGCCCACATCTTCCTGAACGGCGCGCTCCTGACCACCTGCAACTCCATGGCCCCCTGGCTCCGCTACCAGCGGGTGCGGGAGGACGTCCCCACCTGCGCGCCCAACCTGGACCACCCCCTCCGCGACGGCGACCGGCTGGGCCTCTTCGGGCGGGATATGGCGATGCTGGTGGTGTAGAAGAAGCAGGAAGCAGGAAGCAGGAAGCAAGAAGCAGGAAGCAGGAAGCAGGAAGCAGGAAGCAGGAAGCAAGAAGCACGGGATACGCACCACGATGTACGACGACTTCAGCGCCGACTACGATCGTTTCGTGGACTGGCCCGCCCGCCTGGCGGCCGAACTGCCGTTTATCGTGGGACGGGTTGTCAACCCCTCCCACGTCCTGGACGCCGCCTGCGGGACCGGGATGCACGCCGTCGCGCTGGCCCGGCGGGGATACCGGGTGGCGGGCGCCGACCCAAGCCCCGGGATGATCGCCCGCGCCCGGGAGAACGCCGCGGCGGCGGGAGTGGACGTCCGCTTTGAGGTGGCGGGCTTCGGCGAACTGGCCGCCCGTTTCGGCGGCGGCTTTGACGGACTCCTCTGCCTGGGCAACTCCCTCCCCCACGCCCTGACGCCCCCGGCTCTGCGCGCGGCCCTGGCCGACTTCGCCGCCTGCCTGCGCCCCGGCGGCGTCCTGCTGATCCAGAACCTGAACTACGACCGGATCCTGGCCCGCCGGGAGCGCTGGATGGAGCCCCATGCCCACCAGCAGAAGACCGCCGTCGGAGGTGGCCAGGAGGGGTCCTGCTCC
>DAOUBO010000580.1:0-3399 GCA_034432695.1 Anaerolineae bacterium
GCGCTGCCCCGGGCGCTGCGCGCTCTGGGCCACGACGTTCGCCTGATGATCCCCCGCTACGGCTCCATCCGCTCCGATCAGTTCCACTTTGAACGGGTGGGCAAGCCCTTCCCGGTGCCCGTCGGGCCGGGGGAGGAACGGGTCCATATGCTGACCACCCGGGTGGACGACCTCCCCGTCTACCTCATCTGGGATGAGCAGTTCTTCTCCCGTCGGGACCGCATTTACGGCTTTGACGATGACCCCCAGCGGTTCACCTTCTTCAGCCGGGCCGTCGCGGCCTCCCTGGAGGTGATGGGATGGGTGCCAGACGTGATCCACGCCAACGACTGGCACACCGCCGCGGTTCCGACCTGGATGGCCTACGAGGGCCGCTACCGGCGGGAGTACCGGCATATCGCCACGGTCTTCACCATCCACAACATCGCCTATCAGGGCCTCTGCGGACGGCTCATCCTGACCTTCGCGCGGATGGAGTACGTCAGACACCTGGACGTGGAGCCGCCGGGGCAGGTGAACTGGATGGCCCAGGGCATCGCTAATGCCGACATCGTCACCACGGTCAGCCCCCAGTACGCGCGGGACATCCTGGAGACGGAGGCCGGGATGGGCCTCTCCCCGCTCCTCCAGCGGCGGAAGGACCACCTCGTGGGCATCCTGAACGGGATTGACGTGGACTACTGGAATCCGGCCACGGACCCCCACCTCCGGCAACGATATGACCTGGGCAACCTGCGGCTGCGGGCCGTCAACAAAGCCGCCCTCCAGCAGAAAGCCCGCCTCCCCGTCCGGCCGGAAGCGCCGCTCATTGGGATGGTCACCCGGCTGGACGCGATCAAGGGGATAGACCTGCTGGAGCCCGTTCTGGAGCAACTCCTCCAGGGCGATGTCCAGTTCGTCCTGCTGGGCACGGGCGACCCGGAGTACCACCAGATGCTGGATGCCCTTCAGGCCCGCTTCCCGGACAAGGCCCGGGTCTTCCTGCGGTTTGACGAGCCGCTGGCCCACCGGATCTACGCTGGTTGCGACCTCTTCCTGATGCCCTCCCGCTTTGAGCCCTGTGGCCTGGGGCAGATGATCGCGATGCGCTACGGCGCAGTGCCCGTCGTCCGCAAGACCGGCGGCCTCGCCGATACTGTCCTGGACTACCACGAGCGGCCCGACCGGGCCACCGGCTTCACGTTTGAGGAGTACACTCCGGAGGCCTGTCTGGAGGCGCTGGAACGGGCGCTGCGCGTCTGGCGAGACCGGGAGGCATGGGTCGCGCTGCAGACCCGCGGTATGAGGACCGACTTTTCCTGGCGGGCCTCGGCGCAGAAGTACGGGGAAGTCTACCGGCAGGCCCTGGCGATGCGAAAAGGATGAGGGTGGCTTGGGGCCGCCGCCCAATCCCCTGCTGTCTGATAAATCTAATAAAATCAGGGACAAGGAGTACCTATGCCTGTTGACCACGACATCAAAGACCTGAATCTGGCTCCCGCAGGACGGCTGCGGATTGAGTGGGCGGAGCGGGAGATGCCCGTCCTCCGGCTCATCCGGGAACGGTTCGCAGCGGAGAAGCCCCTGAAAGGGGTCCGCCTCTCCGCCTGTCTCCACATCACCACCGAGACGGCCAACCTGGCCCGGACCCTTCAGGCTGGCGGGGCCGAGGTCGTCCTGACAGCCTCTAACCCCCTCTCCACTCAGGACGATGTCGCCGCCGCGCTGGTCGCCTACTACGAAATCCCCGTCTTCGCCATCAAGGGGGAGGACAACGAGACCTACTACAGGCACATCCACGCCGCGCTGGACCACAAGCCCCATATCACGATGGACGACGGGGCTGATCTGGTGAGCACCCTCCACAAGGAGCGGACCGACGTCATCGGCAACGTCATCGGCGGGACAGAGGAGACGACCACCGGCGTCATCCGGCTGCGGGCGATGGCGCGGGAGGGGGTTCTCCGGTATCCCATCATCGCCGTCAACGATGCCCTGACCAAACATCTCTTTGACAACCGCTACGGGACGGGGCAGTCCACGATGGACGGCGTCATCCGGGCCACCAACGTCCTGGTCGCCGGGAAGACCGTCGTGGTGGCCGGGTACGGCTGGTGCGGCCGGGGGATCGCGATGCGCGCAAAGGGGCTGGGGGCCAATGTGATCGTCACCGAAGTGGACCCGTTGAAGGCGCTGGAGGCGGTGATGGACGGCTACCGGGTGATGCCGATGCGGGAAGCCGCCCCCCAGGGGGATATTTTCATCACCGCCACGGGCGATATCAACGTCATTGACCGGCCCCACCTGGAGGTGATGCGGGACGGGGCCATCCTGGCCAATGCGGGCCACTTCAACGTGGAGATCAACATCCCCGCGCTGGAGGAAATGGCGGCAGAGCCGCCGCGCCGGGTGCGCCCCTACGTGGACGAGTACACCCTTGCGGACGGCCGTCGGCTCTACCTGCTGGCGGAAGGGCGGCTGGTGAACCTCGCCGCCGCTGAGGGCCACCCCAGCGCGGTCATGGACATGTCCTTCGCCAACCAGGCCCTCTGCACGGCCTACATCCTCCGCAACGCCGAACGCCTGGAGCGGATGGTCTACACCGTCCCGGAGGAGATTGACCGAGAGATCGCCCGGCTGAAACTCCGGGCAATGGGCGTGGAGATAGACGTTCTGACGCCGGAGCAGGAACGGTATCTGGCTTCGTGGGAGGAAGGGACGTAGGCGTAGGCGATGGGAAACGCGCCCGACGCGTTGCCTCAGGATGGAGGCGACCGGTATGGAGACTGTCCGGACTTTTATCGCCATTGTGCTTCCCGATCCGGTCATCCGGCAACTGGCCCAGGTCCAGCGGCAACTGGAAAAGAGCGCCCCGCCGGGGAGCGTCCGCTGGGTCAACCCGGAGGGGATCCACCTGACCCTGAAGTTCCTGGGCGACACGCCGGTTGCGAAACTGGAGGCGATCCGGGTGGCGCTGGCGGCGGTGGCCTCCCGGTCTGCGCCGTGTGCCTTCACCGTTGGGGGGCTGGGATGCTTCCCGAACGTCCGGCGGCCGCGCGTCATCTGGGTGGGCGTTCAGCCCTCCGGAGGGGAACTGGCCGCGCTGCAGCGGGCGGTGGAGGCCGCAATGAAACCGATGGGCTTTCCCCCTGAGGGTCGGGAATTCACCCCCCACCTGACCCTGGGGCGGGTGCGGGATCGCGTCTCCCCGACGGACCTTTCCCGCCTGGGAGCGCTGATTTCCTCCACCGAGGTCGGGACGCTGGGGGTGGTCACCGCGCGCCGCTTCGCCCTCATCCAGAGCGTCCTGAAGCCGACGGGGGCGGAGTACACCCCGCTGGCGGAATTTCCCCTCGGAGCCTGATCCATCGGGGGCGGATGTTGCGGCAGGCACCCCCGGGAGGGCGGCTCCGGCGGTTG